>CADBTH010000012.1 GCA_902797495.1 uncultured Ruminococcus sp. | reverse complement strand
GGCGGTGCAGAAGGACGGGATGTGGTCCTGCTCGAGGAGCCAGCGGACCACGTCGTCGAGCGGACGGGTGTCGGAGACGTCGAACTGCTCCGTGTCGTGCGGGCGCTCGGCCTCCGTGTGGTAGTCGTAGTTGTGCTTCGGTCCCGTCGGGTGAAGGATCTCATAATTCTCCTTGTTGTAAGTCTCCTGGAACAGGATGTACGTGCCTATCCCGGCGTCCTTCAGCTTTCTGTAGTTCTCGACCGTCGTCGCCGCGATGTTCACGTTAACGCGGCGGATCGCGCCGTTCTTGTGCTTGATTGAGTAGATCGTGTCGATGCACTCGAGGATATATTCGATCGGGTTGTTGACCGGGTCCTCGCCCGCTTCGATCGCAAGTCTCTTGTGACCCATGTCCTGGAGCGCGATAACTTCCTTCGCCACCTCTTCCTGAGTCAGCTTCTTCCTTGCGATATGGCGGTTTTTGAGGTGATACGGGCAGTAGAGGCAGCCGTTCACGCAGTAGTTGGAGAGATAGAGCGGCGCGAAGAGGACTATCCTGTTTCCGTAAAAGTCCTTCTTGATCTGCTCTGCGAGGTCGTATATCTCGCGCGTCTTTTCTTCGTCGCCGCAGGCGAGAAGAACGCTCGCCTCTCTGTGGGAAAGTCCCTTTCTAAGCTTCGCCTTTTCGATGATACTGTCGATAAGAGCGATATCGTTCTTGTGTTCCTCGGCATAGCGGACGGTGTCGAGTATTTCCTCGTGATTGATGAATTCTTCCGCCTTCAGTGATTTGGGATCGTATTTCATTGTATCTCCTTTCCGGCGCGGTCGCCTCTTCCCGAGACGATCTCGCATCCGGTCGTTTTTATTCTTCGTTTTAAACATTCGATGCACGCGGCGGCTTCGTCTCCGGTGCATATCTTATTGTCGTAGAGCAGGTATTTTCCTCTGACTCCCGCGGGAGAGAGGTTCGGCATGAGCACGTTCGCCCCTGCGAGAATCCCCTTTTCGCGCCCCTGCGGATCGACCGTTCCGAGCGCGGTCGTCGCGGGAAGCAGAACGTCGGGCAGAGTCAGCCTTATGAGCGAGAGCAGGAACGTCGTCAGCTCCGCGCTCCCCGCCGCCTCATCTTTGAACGGCGTGTCGCGGTGAGGTATAAACGGGCCTATCCCGACCATATCGGGAGAGACGGACTTCAGGTATATCATCTCGTGTGCGAGATCTTCCTCCGTTTGCCCGGGCGAGCCGACCATAAAACCGACTCCGACCTGATAACCGAGTTTCTTCAGATCCGCGATACACCGCTGTCTGTTGTCAAAGCTCATTGATTCGGGGTGAAGCTTTTCATAGTGCGCTTTGTTCGCCGTCTCGTGGCGGAGCAGATACCTGTCAGCCCCCGCTTCGCGAAGAAGCTTATAACTTTCAAAGCTTCTCTCGCCGACCGACAGCGTCACGGCGCAGTCGGGGTGGTTTGTCTTTATCCGTCTTATCACGCCGCACAGAACTTCGTCCGTGTAGTACGGATCCTCGCCTCCCTGCATGACGAACGTGCGGAAGCCGAGCTCATACCCGGAGTCGGCGCACGCGACGATCTCGTCCGGTGTCAGCCGGTATCTCTCGCATTTTGCGTTCCCCGCCCTGATGCCGCAGTAATAGCAATTGTTGCGGCAGTAGTTCGTGAACTCTATCAGTCCGCGGATGAAGACGCGCTTCCCGTAGAAATCCTCACACGTTTTTCTTGCGAGCTTTGCGGCGTACCCTCTCGCTTCGTCGCGGTGGCGTATCAGATACAGGTATTCCCGCTCGGCAAGAATACCTTCGCGCGAGAGGCGGTCGAGCAGTTCCTTATACATTGCTGAAAGCCGCTTTGGAGGAGATCCCCTCGAGCTTTCCGATCTTTCCGCAGAGCGTGTTGATGTCGTTCTGCTCCGCGTCGACGACGACCGTGATGCAGTTGACGTTCTTTTTGGGATAAGGGATGCCCATTCTTCCGATGATCACGTCGCGGTATTCGGAGAGGATGGCGTTGAGCTCTCCGACGCTCTCCTGCTTTTCGACTATGATGCCGATGACTGCGACTCTCGTTGCGTTTTCCATTTCGTTTCCTCCGAAAAAAAGACCGCGCGTGAGCGCGGTCGTACTGTTTTTATACATTCGCACTTACGGTCAGATTATTCTTCCCTTCAGGACGTGTTTATTATATCACGATTGCGCATTTTTGTCAATGCACGGAGTGAACAATAAAACAGTTGCATTTTATTTTATTGTGTGGTATAATACTACAATAATGGAATCCTGTGCCGCGGGCGTCGTACTGCGGCGGAGAAAGGAAAATAAATGTTCAAGCGGATCTGGATCAATTTCAAGAAATACAGCTTCCTTCTGAAACAGCTCGTTTCAAGGGACTTCAAAGTCAAATACAAACGTTCGGTGCTCGGTATGCTCTGGAGCCTGCTCTATCCGGTGCTGATGATGATCGTCATGTCGCTGGTCTTCAAGAACGTCTTCAAATTCGAGACGGTGGGCAGAAGCTACCTCGTATACCTCCTCTCCGGACTCATTATGTGGAACTACTTCAGCGAGGCGTCGAACCTCTCGATGAGCTCCGTCGTCGGAAACTTCTCGCTGATAAACAAGGTCTATATGCCCAAGTACATATTCCCGCTTTCGAAGTGTCTTGTCGTGGGCATAAACTTCCTTCTCACCCTCATCCCGCTCTACGCGGTCATAATCATCGAGGGCTTCAAGTTTGAAAGCCTGCGCATCAATATATATCACCTCGCGCTGCCCTACGCTTATCTGTGCCTCTTCATCTTTACGCTCGGCATAGGACTTATCCTCGCGACGGTGTCCGTTTTCCTGAGAGATATGTTCTATATCTACGGCATCGTGACGATGATATGGATGTACCTGACCCCGATCATGTACGATATCAATATCATCGAGAACAAGGTCCTCCTTTTCCTGATGAAGCTCAATCCGCTCTATTTGTACATCAATTTTGCGAGGAAGATCATCCTCGGCGACGAGTACAGCAACTTCGTGCCGTATCTGCCGTCGCTGAAGTACTTCGCGGCTTGCGGAGGCTCCGCCGTCATCGTATTGCTGATAGGCATCGCGGTCTTCAAGTGGAAGCAGGACAGATTCATTTATTACGTTTGATGGGTTTTTGATATGGGTAACGATTCAATGGTCAAAGTTGACGGCGTTTCGATGCGCTTCAATCTCGGGATAGAGAAGAACTATTCCCTGAAGCAGGCGATGATCGAGGCGTTCTCCGCGAAGAAAAGAGCGGAGAAAAAAGCGAATAAAGCGAAGAACCAGTTTTGGGCGCTCACCGACGTCTCCTTCGACGTAAAACCTGGAGAGGTCATGGGATTCGTAGGAACAAACGGAGCGGGAAAGTCGACGCTGCTCAAGATAGTTGCGGGAGTCATGAAGCCTACGAAGGGCGTGGTCGAGGTGCGCGGAAACGTGTGCCCGATGATCGAGCTCGGCGCGGGATTCGACAGCGACCTCACCGCCCGCGAAAACATATATCTGAACGGATCCGTCATGGGATACAACAAGCATTTCCTCGACAGTAAGTTCGACGAGATCGTCGAGTTCTCCGAGCTTCAGGATTTCATGGAAGTGCCGGTCAAGAATTTTTCCTCCGGTATGATCGCGCGTCTCGCGTTTTCGATCGCGACGATAGTCGATCCGGAGATACTCATCGTCGACGAGATCCTCTCCGTCGGCGACGCCGCGTTCCAGAAGAAGAGCGAGGCTAAGATGAGGAGCCTGATCGGAGGAGGAACGACGGTGCTCTACGTCTCCCACTCCGCAAAGTCCATCAAGTCCCTCTGCGACAGAGTCGTGTGGCTCGATCACGGAAAGGTCATGATGATCGGAGAGGCGGAAACGGTCTGCAACGAATACCTAAGATCACTCAACCTTCTCGAAGAAGAATAAACGGAATTACGGGGCTGCCGAAAGGCAGCCCCGTCAGTCTGTAGACAAAGTCTGCAGACTGAGCCGGAGGGAGAGAAACGAAGGTAGATTATCCGTTCTCGCCCCGTGAGGCGTATATTAATACGTCGAGGGACGAGAACGGATAAAGGCAATGACGGCAGGCGTTTTGCGCCTGCCGATAGTTTTATTGTATTCTTCATCAAATCAAGTAAATTTATATGAGTTGCCAACTTTTGCTTTGTCATTGCCGCTGTACCGAGTTTGTCTTCGCTCTGCGGGGTTGCCGAAAGGCAGCCCCGTGCTTTATCGTAAGTTCATCATTCCGATCTCTTTCTCCGTCAGACCGACTGTGGAAACTACGGAACAGTTAAGTTCTCCCCGTCGGTACAGAACGCAGAAGATAAAGGTACGGCTCTTGTCATAACGGTCTCAGTTATTTTATCGCGCCGACGTACGAGGTCATTTCCGCCTCGCTGACGCCTTCGGTGATGCCGATACAGTAAGTATGACCTCCGTATGTCCAGACGGCGAGCATTACCTTGTCACCGTCGCCTTTAAGGGTGACGGAGATGTCGCAGATATCCTTCTGATATACGCTTGCGTATCCGTTGTAATCGCCGCTTACGTCGTCCGCTCCCTTCGCTTTGCGTATATATCCGCCTTCAAAGTCGATCTCAAGCAGCTCTCCGTTAATAACAACGTAGTTTTCCGCGACGATGCTCTCCGGATACGCGATCTCAAACCCGACCGCATCTTCAGCCTTCTCAAGCGAGTCCGCCATCGCGCCGTATTCTACAACGGGATTTGCGATCTCTGCGGCCTTTGCGCCGTCAAATCCGTAAGTATCGCTGATCTCCGCTTTTCCGTCCGGGTATGATGCGGATACGTCGATGATTACGTACTCGCTCGCAGCGTCGGGTACGGCAGCCCTCGACTCGCAGAGGATACGGAAAACTTTACCGGGGGATATTTGCCGGTACATCGTCGCAAGCAGAGCAACGGGGGTGTACTCAACGCCTGCAAGAGTTTCGCAGGCTTTATCAAGCGCGCTTTTCGCATCGTCGGTCAGCGCGGGAGACGCAGTTTCCATCCAGATGTCGTCGCCTTCCGGATATTTTGCGCTCAAGTCGCTTTTAATAATCGAAGTGACCTCGGCGTTTCCGTCCGGGTCTTCGTAAAGAGTCGCTAAAGCGTAAGTCTCGTCCCCGTCCGGCGTCTCGCCCGACGTTACCTTGCAGAGCGCGAGATGGTTTGTTCCCGCAACGACCTGACTTTCAAGATAGGCGACGGGAACGCATACGCTATCCGGAACGGCTGCCTTCTCAAAGAGCGCGAACAAGTCGTCTGTGACCTCGGGCGACTCCGCCGGGCTCCAGCCGCCGTCGATCACGTCGACTTTTTCGATGTCGGCTCCCGCTGCACTCGCGTCGTCTTTCTGTTTATCGCAGGCGGTAAAAGCGACGCACGCCGATGCCGCGGTTGCGATACACAATAAAACCGAAAGAAGTCTTTTCATTTTGATTACCTCTCATGTCAGATTATTTGAGCCGCATATTAGCCGCTCTGCCTTATATACAGTTCGGAAGACCGAAATGTTGCATAAACTGCGTAAAAATCTTCGGGATCACATAAAAGGTCTCAAAATGAGACCTTTTTGCTTTTAGAATCCTCAAGGCGAATGATGAGAGCCATGGGATCCGCGTTTATTCTTCTTTTCTTCCGAGAAAGCGTCCAACGACTTCGTTGTCAAATCTTTTTGCGACGTTTACCGCGTCGAAGTTTGCGATGTATTCTCTGTTCTGATCCGCTTTGTATCCCTTGTATATGATGCGGTAGAGATTCTGACGGATCTCCATCGCACTGTAAGAGAGGACGACCTCTCCCGCGTTTTTCAGATACTCGTACGTCGAGCCGGAGTTCATCGTGTAGGCGAAGATCGGAGTGCCCGATCCGAAGTAGTCCGCGACCTTGGCGGCGAAGAAGACGTTCTCGTCCGAGACGGACCTTATGTTTCCGTCGACGTGGACGCACCAGTCGGCGCTGCGCATGAGAGCTAGGCTCTCGAGATACGGCACGTTTCTGTGGAGCTTCACCACGTCCCCGAGCCCGTTCCTCGCCCAGAAGACGAGATCGTTGTCAGACATATCTCCGTAGAAGTCGAACTGCGCGCGATCGGCGAGACCTTCGTCCGACTCCTTCATGTCCTTAAGCGCCTCGAAGAGAGGGCGCGCCGTTCTGATATCGTCAAGGTGACCGACGAAGAGGAACCTCACTTTATCGTGTGGCGCAGTATCCTTTTCCGGATAGAACGTGACGTCGTAGGAGTGCGGCAGTACGACGGATTTCTTCAGTATTTTGTCGTTCGTCGACATGTACCTCTGCTGCGATTCGTTGTTGTATATCACGCAGTCGCAGTATTTCAGAGCGTCGTCCTCGAGCTTTGCGAGGTAGCGGCGGAATTTTACCGCGGGGCGGTTCTTTATCCTCCACGCCGCGCTGTAAAGCATCCTTTTCGGCGAGAGACGGAACTTCAGACCTTTGTTGCGGTTGATGAGGTTGTCCGTCCCGTTGTACGAATGGAGTGTGCCGTTAATGTGCTGATACGGATTCGATTTGATCGGATCCCCGAAGGACGCGATCCAGTAAACGTCAGGGAACTCCTTCTTTATCGCGGTCCCTACCTCGTGTGATTCCTGAGGCATAGACCTCGTCATTATGCAGTCGTACTCGTCGCGGTGAGCCCTGAAATAATCTATCGCCTCGCTCCTCCACTCGGCGATGGTGCGGCTCTTCGCCCAGATGGAGCGCACGTTCGGACGGTTTTCAAGAGCGACGTTCTTTCCGTAGGAAAAATCGGTCGCCCCTTTTTGCGTAAATACGTCGTATTCGTAACGCGAATTGTTCAGCAGCTTGAAGGTCACGAGTCCTTCCGACGAATTGATCGGAGGGTAAAACCAGCTGATAACTAATATCCTCTTCATATATTGTCACCTCGCGCGCAGGCGTCTGCCGAGATCGATCAGCCTCGAAAAAGGCTTGTTGAAGAGCCACACGTTCAGATACCCGAGACGGCGGCTGTAGCGCAGATACGGGAACGCGTCGACTTTTTCGTAAAGATCCGGAGCCGTCTTCTTAAGCCCGCGGTCGAATTTTTTGATAAGGCGGTACGCCCTGAATCTCTTCTTCAGCTTCTGACAGACTATGTCTATGTGGGAGTAGTACATGAAATAGAAGATCAGGGAGAGGTAATTTCTCTGGCTTTCGGAGCACGTCTCCCTGTTCGCGGCGTAGTAGTCGACGATGAACTGAAGAACTCTCTCGTGCTGAGGCAGGTTTTTCGTGAGGTTTTCCTGACTCATGCTCTGATTCGGTCTGCCGATGAAGTATCTGTATATCTTGTGATCGAGAAAACGCACAGTTTTCAGGTAAGGGATCGGATATACGTTGAACTGCATATCGACGTAGAACGATTTTTCAAAGAGGTGAAGTCCGCACTCTCTGAGCAGTTCCGTCTTGTAAGTGGACGACGCCATGGTGAAATACATGGTGTTCTCGTCGAACTCCATCTCGTCCCACGTGTACGTCCTGCCGTGTTCGAACCGGTCATAGGCGTAGTCGACCTGCTCTCCGCTGAAGGTGTATTCCTGGGTGTAGGGAGTGAGGACGAGATCTTCGTCGCAGTCTGCCAGATCCGAAAGGAATTTTTCGAAGTTCATGGTGTCGAACCAGTCGTCGCTGTCGAGGACTCTGAAATATTTTCCCGTCGCCGCCTCGAGCCCGCGGTTGATCGTGGAGCCGTGCCCGCCGTTCTCCTTGTCGATGAGGACGACGCATTCGGGATATTTCTCCGCGTATTCTTTCGCGATATCGGCAGACGAGTCGCGGCTGCCGTCGTTGACGACGATTATCTCGAGACCCGAGCGGTCGCCGACCGAGACGAGCGAGTCGAGACAGCGCCTTATATAGTCTTCCGTATTGTATACGGGGACGACTATCGATAGTAGTTTCATAGTATTCCTTTTCCGGATGAAGCCGGACGAAAAATAAGATTTTCAGCCTGACGGGCAGAAAAAAAGCCTTGTCAGGCGCCAACGTAATTATATCATACGGCGGCATTATTGTCAATAGATACCGCCCGCGCATATATTATATAAAAAACTGTGGACATTTCATGAGAAGTATGGTATACTTTGATAAACAGAACGCTTATGACAAGGTGACGTTAGAATGATTAGAAAATGTAAGAACCTCATTATAGGAGCCGGTATATCCGGACTGACTTTTGCCTCGGAATCTAAGGACTGTCTGATCGTGGAGAAGGAAGCGGAAGTCGGCGGATACTGCCGCACGATCAGAAGGGGCGGATTCGTCTGGGACTATGCCGGTCACTTCTTCCATTTCAAGACTGAAAAATACAGAGAAAAATTCATAGAGAGCGTACCCGCGGACGAGTTCGTCGACAGAGTGAAAAAGACGTACATCTATTACGGAGACAGACTCATAGACTATCCTTTCCAGACCAACATCCACGAGCTGGACAAGGAGGAGTTCATCGACTGTCTGTACGATCTCTTCAACAAAGAGGAGAAGGACGTTTACGACAACTTCCTCGATATGCTCTACGGCAAGTTCGGCCGCTCGATAACGGAGAAATTCTTAAAGCCCTACAACGAGAAGCTCTACGCCGTCGACCTTACGAAGCTCGACAAGGACGCGATGGGGCGCTTCTTCCCGTACGCCGATATAAAGGCGATAATCGCGAATATGAAGGAGCATAAAAACTCCTCGTACAACAACACGTTCCTCTACCCGAAGCGCGGCGCGGAGCTGATAATCGACATCCTCAAGCGCGACGTCGACCCGGAGCGCGTGCTTCTTAACACGACGGTGAGCGGGATCGACCTTGAGGCGCATCGCGCCGTCCTCTCGAACGGAGACGTCGTCGAGTACGAGAACCTCGTAAACACCGCGCCATTCAACAAATTCCTCTCGCTCACTACGGACGGCGGGTACAGAGAATTTGCCGAAAAGCTGACTTACAACAAGGTGCTCGTCTTCAACCTCGGCTTCAACAAAAAATCGACGTACGACACTCAGCACTGGCTCTATTTCCCCGACAAGTCGTTCAACTTCTACAGAGTCGGATTCTACGACAATATCCTCGGCGGAGACAGACTCAGTATGTACGTCGAGATTGGCTATCCGAAGGGAGCGCGGGTGTCCGCGGAGGACGTCGGCCGTCAGCTCGAGCTGACTCTTGAAAACCTGAAGAGAGCGGGGATCACGGACGACTCGTTCGAGCTCGTCGATCATATGAGCATACTGATGGATCCCGCTTACGTCCATATCGATACTGAAAACGACCGCACGGTCAGAGAGATCATGAAGGAGCTTGAAGGGAAGGGAGTCTTCAGCGTCGGAAGGTACGGCGCGTGGACGTACTGCTCCATGGAGGACTGCATGATCGAGGCGGGAGAGCTTGCCGCCGCTCTGGAGAGCGGGAAATGAGCGCGCTTGACAAAGCGGCGAGAAAGATAAAGAACGACGGGATCGTTCAGGCCTTCAAATGGGGTCTCAACTCGCTGAAGATACGCGCGGAACAGAGAAAGAGCGTCAAAAAATTCGACTTCGACCCTTCGCAGACCGAAGGCTCCGCGTCGGTCGGAAAGACCCGCCGCGCCGTCGTGCTTGCTACCGTCCCTTATTACGATATCGGCGGAGGGCAGAGAAGCGCGCAGATAGCGTCGACCCTCAACGTCAGCGGCTTTTCCGTCTTCTATCTTTACGCTTACAAATCGTCCGACGTCAGGTCTCACGGGATCGAGCTGCCCCTCGCCGGACACAGGTTTATCGACGGCGTAACTCCGGACGCGCTGACACGCTTCGCTGGAGAGGGAGACCTCGTCGTCGCCGAAGCGCCTTGCGCGAAGTTCGCGCCGTTCCTTAAGGCGGCGAAGGACGCCGGATGCAGGATAGTCTACGAGAGCATCGACAACTGGGAGAGCTCGCTCGGCAGAGGGATATACGACGAAAAAACTCTCGAAGAGTTCCTCCGCTCGGCAGACCTTCTGACGGCGACCGCAAAACCGCTCGTCGCTCAGCTCGAAGGTAAACTGAAAGAGTATGGGATCGAAAAAGAAGTCGTCTACAGTCCGAACGCGGTCAACGACGCGCTCTTCAATCCCGCGGGCAGTTTCGAAAGACCCGCCGACCTCGCCGCCGGCGAGAAGACTTTCGTTTATTACGGCTCCCTCTGGGGAGACTGGTTCGATTGGGATACGGTATTCGCGCTTGCGAAGAGCCGCCCGTCGTATACGTTCCACCTTATCGGCGACGCGTCAGGCGTCGCTGAACGGATAAAGAGCGCCCCGAAAAACGTGTATTTTCCGGGAGTCAAGCGGCAGAGCGAGCTTCCCGCGTACCTCGCGCACTCCGACGGCGCGCTCCTGCCCTTCAAGGTGGACGGCATATCGGAATACGTGTCGCCTCTTAAAATATTTGAATATATCGCGATGAACTGTCCCGTACTCTCGGGAAGGCTTCCCGAGGTCGAGGGATATCCTCTCGTCACGACGTACGCAGACCCCGCCGACGCCGTCGCGAAGATAGACTCGCTGAAGCCCGACGGCAAGGCGGCCGCGCTCTTCCTCGCGCAGAACAACTGGTTCAGCCGCACCGACAGGATGACGTCGGAACTGTATGAGAGGGAGAGAGCGCCGAAGATCTCGGTAGTAGTTCTGAACTACAACAACTCGAAGGTCATCTTCAGATGCCTCGATACTCTCATCGCTCACAATTCCTACGGATATGAGATCGTCGCCGTGGACAACTGCAGTACCGACGGCTCTTACGAAAAACTCCTCGAAGACTATTCGGACAAAGTGAAGATCGTTCGCAACGTGAAGAACGGCTGCTCCTCGGGAAGAAACCTCGGAGTCGCAAATTCGGAAGGCGAGTTCGTCGTATTCCTTGATTCCGACGAGTGGATCAGAAGCGACTTTTGGCTCGACAGCTACCTTGAAATAGCGAAGCGCGAAAACTTCGGATGCGCCGCGTGGGGAGCCGGCTGGTTCAACGACTCGGGCTACAACTACAGAGTCGCGGATAGCTATCCGCACCGCTACGCCGAGCCGCCATGCCTTGCGAGGACGGATATTGGATGCCTTGCGACCTGCGGCTTCCTTATCCCGAGGGAGATTTTCGACGAGGTCGGAGGATTTGACGAAGCGTACGATCCGACGTGCTACGAGGACAGCGACCTCTCGCTTGCGGTCCGTCACGCGGGGTACGACATCTACTATTCGACATGTCTCGCGGTCGGTCACCTTCCCCACCAGACGACGAAAGAGGGGAGCGAAGCGCACGCGAAACTTATAAAAGAAAAAGGCGACTACTTCGTCGCCAAATGGAAAAAGAAGGATCCAGACCTTCTGAAATATATCAAATACTGAATTTTAACGGAGCTGACGGTTGGCGTCAGCTCCGTTCTTTTCTGCCGCTTCAGAGAAGAATATCATGGTTTACGGATCAAAGCTCATACTGTTTTCAAACGTCCTTCTGAACTCGCCGTCGGATTCCGGATCGCTCACGATTATCCATATGCGCGACCACCCGTCTTCCTCATAGCTTAAATAATATGCAAAAGTGTGCGAGCCGGTGTTCGGGTCCGGGGAAAGTTCGCCGAACAGAACCGTTCTTCCACCGAGCTCACGCTCTGTCAGACCGCCCGGCACGTCCTCTTCCAAAGAAGACTTTGTCGCGCCTCCGTCGCTGCCCTGGCCGAAATAGATATACAGACCGTACGGGGAGTCGTTCGGAGAGGCGTCGCTGTCTGCGGGATTAAAACAATATCCGAAATACTGTAATCCACTGTATGCTTCGGAAAAAGTTTTGAAGTTATCGGGATGGCTGTACGACAGATAATACGCCTGATCACGGTATTTATAGCCGTAGCAGTCAAGCTCTCCCTTGACCCAGTTCCAGACGCTGACGTCAGGGACGGCGGGTCCTTCGGTTTCATCCGTTGTCTCTGTTACCGTCTCTGTCACCGTATCTGTCACCGTTTCTGTCTGTTGATCACTGCCGCTGTTTTCCGCCGTTTTATCCTCATCTGAGCCGGAACAGGAAGCAAGTGTGAAAATCATCAACCCCGCGAGTAATAAACAAAAAATCTTTTTCATGTGTATTTCTCCTTTATTTATCTATCCAACCGTCATAACCTTCAGCGTACTGACTGTCGGTGGCAGGAGTATAGCGATCCTGATCTCCCATATCGTCCAAAAAGCCGCTGTAAGCACGATATATTTTTCCTGTTTCGTTATCATAGACCCGCTCATACTCTTCCAGCATGTCCGAACGCTTTTCCTGTATAATTGTATCTGATATACTTCGCTCCTCGAACGCCTCCATAACGGGATCGGTATCATTTACGGATGACGACGGCCTGACGCTCGTATTCAGCCATGACTGCCATTCCTGAATATAGTATTCGGTATATGTGAATGACTGAGCGATTTGAGCAAGTACGGACTGCCAGTTGACGAACTGACCGAGAGGAGCCCACTCTGTGACGATCGCGTCGATCTCCCAGTTTGCATAGTTCGCTCCTCTGATATAGACGTCGTCATGATCGAACAGGACTGCCGAATACAATCCTTCTCCTTCGCCTACCGTCGCGTCGCTGAAGGTTGCATACAGCGTCTGATAGTCCTTGATCTGTTTGTTTGTGGATGACTGGAGGATACTGTAATTCTCAGGTACGCATGAGTTCTGCACGGTGAAATAATCGGCTGAGTCCTCATAAATCATTTCAAAATATCCCTGAACGGAAGCGTCATACAACGGCTTTTGGAATCCCAGGGCCTGAGTCATTGCAGGATCCTTGGCGGCGTAGTCATGATCCAGATTATGTATGCCGATCTTTCCGTCGGGGCTTGTGACGGTCCACCACATTCTCTGTGCGTTACCGTCCCATTCTACCTGCCATCCGTATGGAACGTTAAGTGTGAAATACGCACAGGTATACGGCTGCCAGTCCACCTGAGTCCATTCTGCAGGCCTTATTGTGATCTCCGGTATTGCCGGTGCAGGCGCTGCTGTTTCGTAATCGGTATTGATTTCAGGCGCATCATCGGTTTCCGGTATATTTGAATTATCCGTATGCGGAACCGTTTTATTATCGGAAGAGTTATCCGTGCTTCCGCCGCCGCACCCGTTAAGGCAGGCAAATACCAGTATAAACAATAATACTACCGCTAAAGTCTTTCTCATAATTCGCCCCCTAATAGTTGATGTTATAATAAATGTACCATAATACGTCCGCGATTAATATAGAATGTTCCTGCTATTCGGCTGTTTTTTGCGGCATAAAGAAAAAATCCTCTCCGCGGAGAGGATTTGAGATTTCATTTTGCGGCGTTCAGAAGCTTGCAGAGCGCCGAGCGCGTTTGAACGCCGGTCTTTCTGTAGATCGAGGTTATATGGTGGCGCAGGGTGCTGACGGAAATATTCATCCGGGAAGCGATGGCTACCTGCTTGTCGTCGGTCGTAACCAGCTCGCGAAGTACTTTAAGCTCAGAAGGTGTAATGCCGTATTTTTCACCGATGACAGGAAAAGGGTCCGCTGCGCTGTCTTCTTTGCTTACCGGAACGGATTGAACGGAAAGATTCAGCGCTCCGCGGAACGCCATCATTATGATCGCCGTGGCAAGAGCCAATACGTTGATCAGCAATACGGTGAATTGTGACTGAGTCGATATATTAAGACCGAACGAGACGATCACTACGACGCTGTCTATAATACGTCCCGTACACGCCGTCAGCGCGCGGTGCCTGCCGTTCCCCGCAAGATGTAGAAAAGTCACGTGATAGTAGGCAACAACGGCGGTCAGAGCGACGTAATAAAGGCACATATTCAGTATATAAGTATCGCTGCCGAGAAGCGCCGTATTCAGAAGCGCCGTAACCGATATGCACAGAGTGCAGATCGGCAGCAGTCTGCCGCCCTTGATATCGCCGAGTGAACCGAACAGGATCACTGTCGGTATCATCAGTAAACGGGGCCAGCTGTATACGTTGTAATCCGTGTACCCCGTCGCGATCTGTAAATGATGGATGTAACTGTTGTAGTAGCTTGTAAATATCAATAATGCGAACGTGATCCCTATGCTGAGGGCTATAGCAGAGCGTGAAGACGGCATTTTGTTTTTGTCTGCATCCGCTGCAGGTAAACGGTCCTCATTCAGCAGCAGTATTGCCAAAACGGCAAAGGACACGAACATAAAGAACGCAAGGAGGGGAGTGAGGGACCATTGGAGCTGAAGGCAGAACTGGAGCAATACCGCCGCCGCATATCCGATTCCGATAAACAGTCCCGCAAATCTCACGGAACTCATATACATCGAGAGGCGTTCGTAAACCGATCCGCCGAGAAACCCTACGAGCGTTACGCTGATCCCCGTAACGACGAGATAAAAGAGCGAAGCCGGAGAGCAGAAGAGCATGATCGAAGTTCCTGCAAGACACAGCGCTGCGGAGACTGCTGTCAACGGACAGCTGACTGTACGATCTCTTTCTTTGCAGCGGATCAGTGCATGAGCGAGAAAGCCGAGGATCGCTGCGACCTGAATAAACAGATAGACCTTTTCCTGAACTGCCTCCGTCAGATATCCGCGGCCTGCGCCGTTTGCAAGGCGAAGGGATACGAACTGTATCAGCATGAACGATGAGAAAAGAGCGGTAAACGCCGACCGTTTACGTTTATTGATCGTTAAATTGATTATAATCATTGCGTTATACCTGATTTGAATGTCGTTTTACATTAGCGGTAATATAAATAATTATAGCCGATTTGTGGTGGATTTTCAACACTTGAGCCGGATTTTGGTTTTTTATCTAAAAATAATAAACACTATTGAAATTATCGAATTAATCTGGTATACTTCTAGCGATTAAATAAAAAAAGGAGATATCCAAATGAACGTTGAAAACAAATTTGCACGCATTATGAGGAACTCGGGCCCGGCGAGGTTTTTCGTGCCCGTAGGTATAATACTGATCGTATTCGGTGTGATACTCCTCGGATTCAAATCTGACAAATACCTCGAGACAAAAGGAGTCGTCACTTCCGTCACCGAAGGTTTTTATGATGAGGACGACGGTCAGCAGTATGACGTCGACTTTACCTATACCGTTGACGGCAAGGAGTACGAAGGTACTTTCTCGGGAGTGACAGACGATTATAAGGAGGGGGACGAGATAAAGGTCTATTACGACCCCGCGGACCCGCTGAAGACGTCGAACGGCAAGATGCCGCCGTTTATCCCGCCTGTCATGATAGCTTTAGGCGCTGCCGCCGTGGTATTCGGGGTTTTCAAGACCGTCAAGGCGTTCAAGAAGAGCCGCGAGCTCGACGAGAGCGCGGGAGAATTCCCGAAGGCGGCGTTTGAGGGATTCAAGAGCGCCCCCGGGGTCACGGAGTATTACTACCGTTTTGACGGAAACGGACTGAAGCCGGGATATATCCTCGAGGACGCGGACAGAAACGTGCTGTACGAAGGTAAGATGACGAAGCAGGCGCTCGTCGGCGCGCGCCCGTTCGAATTCGTCAATCACAAAAACGGCATAACCGAATCTCACGACGTCGGTCACATGGTAACGCAGACTTACAACGAAGAAGTCTTTTCCGCAAGATCGTACTTCAAGTTCGACGGTGAGAACGTGTGGGACGTCATCCACAACCGAGGCATTCGCATTTCCACTAATCTTCGCAGTAAATTCCCGAACGTTATATACGAAGCTGCGAAGGACGGCGCGCCTTTTGCAAGGATCGAATCGACCGGTATGTACGTCCACGAGGACGACGCCGCGCAGCACAAGATCAATCCCCCCGCCGGCGGGATGTACTATCGGGTATGGACTAACACGTCCGACTTCGATACGCTTTTCCTCACGGTGTTTGCGATCTCCGAGACGGATCAGGTCGTCGTCGAATGATACGAATATAATAAAAGGGCTGTTTCGGCGTATCCGAAACAGCCTTTTCTTATTTCTTGCCGTAATATATGCCCTGATACGTTCCGCGGCGGAAAAGCTCCTTGTCGACGTCGTTCGCGACGGCGGTCTTCCTTCTGCACCACAGGGGCGCGAGAAGCTCGTCCGCCCTCGCGTCTCCCGTTATGCGCCCGATCGCGCATTCGGGGGGGAATAGCTCAAGCTGATCGCAGACGACCGAAACGTACTCCTCCTGCTCCATCGGAACGTATTCTCCTCTCTCCCACATCGCGGCGAGGGGAGTTCCTTTTATGACGTGGAGCAGATGGAGCTTCACGATATCCGGCCCGAGCGCTGCGACGTCGGCGGCGCTTTTCAGCATATCGACTCTTGTTTCACCGGGCAGACCGTTGATCAGGTGCACCGCGATCTTCGCCGACGGGACTCCGTCTCTTAGCCGCCCGTACCCTTCGATAAACTCTTCGAACGTGTGGGCGCGGTTGATGAGGCGCGCGGTCGCGTCGTTTGTGGTCTGAAGTCCGAGCTCGACCGAGAGCGGTATCTTTTCGGCGACCTTTGCAAGCGCCGATACCGCGCCGTCCGACAGACAGTCCGCCCTCGTCGCTATCGCGAGCATGACCGCTCCGTCGAGGGCGGCGGCTTCGTCATATACCCTCGACAATACCTCGGGCGGGGCGTAGGTGTTCGTGTGAGCCTGAAGGTACGGGATGAATTTGCGACATCCCCACTTTCTCACCATGACCTCGCGCCCGCGCTCGTACTGCTCCGCGAGAGTCTCTCCGCTCTCGGCGCCGGACGAGCCTGCGCTGCAGTAGACGCATCCGCCGTGCGCCTTCGTACCGTCTATGTTCGGGCAGGTGAATCCCGCGTCGAGCGAGATCTTCGCGCACTTCTCCCCGAAGATGGAACGGAGCCAGTAGTCGAACGTCTGATACCTCTTGTTCGAGTCCGAGTATTTATAAGGATTCGTAGTTCTTTGAGTGTTCTTTTTCATCTTTAAGCCTATATTTCCGCCGTGTCGCCGAGGGCGAGCGAGTATACGCAGAGGCGGTCGATCTTTCGCTCGAAGATGCGCTCGCACGCCTCTCTGTAGTACGTGAGCTGAATGCGGTGACGGTCGGCGAGAGTCCGCTTCGCCGCCGACGGGTGAGACGCTTCGTACTCCGTCAGTCTGTCCGTCTTGTAGTCCGCGAGGGTCAGCGTTCCGTCGGGAGACTCGAAGACGATGTCGACGACTCCCTGAACAGTGATCTCAGTTCCGCCCGCTTCAAACTTTTCCGCAAGAGTCGCGTCCTTTGTGAAGTGCGACGCGGGGAGAGATACGTTGAATCTGAATTCTCTGAAAACGCGCCGCGCGCTCATTATATCTTTGAAAAGCTCGCTCGATACGAACGCCTCGATCTCGTCCCGACTTACGAGTCCCGCGCTTTTCTTCGTCAGGAATTTTGCCTCCGATAGCCTCTCGAGTTCGCTATCAAAACCCTCGGAGCGCAGCTTTTCAAAATCGCAGAACTGGAGAAAAACGTGAGTCGCCGTTCCGCGCTCCGCTCCGGTCGGTTCTCTTTCTTTTGACGGAGAGAAGACCGGCGATTCGCGCCCCCTCTTTGCCGGCGCGTTTTCGGAAAGCGGCAGAGCCGTCACCTCTTCCTCGTCGAGCAGGGAAGGGGTCAGCTTCGACACCGTGACCTTCGCCGGCACGTTTCTCAGATGCTCCGACGGATAGACGAAAGAGAATCTTTCGTCGAGCGTTCCGGCAAGAGCCGTGTCCCGCTCCTCTTCTCCGGCGGCCTGCCGCTTTTCGACCGCGTTCGTTCCGACGTCGTCCATCGTCACTTTTCTGACGACGAACGATCCGTCCTCCGCCGCAGATGCGACGGCTGGAAGGATGACGTCGGCGTAGGACGAGGTCATGACGGTCTGATACGGGTCTGCGAACGACGCGTCCTCGGCCGCGCGGGCGATCTCGCCGTCTGCGTCCTTCGCCGCGAGAGTGACGACGAGCCTCTCCTTCGCCCTCGTCATGGCGACGTAGAGAGTCCTCATCTCCTCGCACACGTTCTCGTATCTCATCTTTCGCGCGACCGCGGCGCGAAGCGGATTGTCGCACTTGACAAGCCCCGTTCCGTCTCGCAGTTTCATCGCCGGCCCGAGTACGGGATCGAAGAGAATGCCGTCGTTGAGGTCGCGCATATTGAATTTCTTCGCGCACCTTGCGACGAAGCATACGGGGAACTCAAGGCCCTTCGACTTGTGTATCGTCATTATGGAGACCGCGTCGTCGGCGGCGTCCGCGCTCTCCGGCTTCGCTCTCTCCATCTTCTCCTCGAGGTAGGTTATGAATCCGTAAAGCCCTCCGAACGACGTCGACTCGTATTTTCTCGCCATCTCGTACAGCGCCGTAAGATTGTCTCTTACCGCCGCGGCGCGCGCGCCGCCCGGCTCGCCGCCGTCTGTCAGCGAATAGAGATGAAGCTCGTCGTAGAGCGCCTTTATGACGGATGCGGAGTCGCTCCTCTCAGCCCTCTTTCCGAAGGCTTTTATGAATCCCGCCGCGCGCGAGCATTTCTCGGCGACTTCTCCGTCCTCGCCGTCCGCGGCGTACTTTTCAAGGCAGTACCAAAGGGGAGATGCGGTGTTCCCGAGCCTGATCTTCAAAAGGTCGTCCATCGAGAAACCGAAGACAGGGCTCTTCAGCGCTCCCGCGAGGTAAATATCCTTCAGCGGATCGTCGATCGCGTTCAGTATGCTGAGGACGAGGAGAATCTCTCTCTGCCCGAAAAACTCCGTTGCCGCGCGGTCGGTGACCCTGATCCCGCGGCGGATAAGCGCGGAAGCGATACTGTCAGCTCCGACCGAGCTGCGCAGGAGTATCGCGACGTCGCCCTCCTTTATCGCGCTGCCGTCTGAGCGGCGTCCCGACGTCAGAAGCTTTGCGACGGAGTCGGCGATATATTCCGCCTCCGCGTCGAAATCGCTCTCGTCCTCGTCCTCCGTCTCGTCGTCTTCCGACGCCGTCGCCGCCTTTTCGATCAGCGCGATCTCGACCGGATATTCGGCGTATCCCTCCGGCCGCTCCTTCGAGCAGATCAGACGGTCTCCGTCCTCGAACGGAGTCGACGTTCCGGGGAACATAAAGCCCGAGACGAGGTTCGCAAAATCGATGACGGTGCCGTCGGAGCGGAAATTTTCGCTCATAAAGAGCGTGTGCTCGTCCTCACCGTCCGGCTCCGCCGGGTCGACGGGCGGCATTTTATCGCGGTATGACGTGAAGACCGACGGCTCGGCTCCGCGGAAAGCGTAGATGCTCTGCTTGACGTCGCCGACCATAAATCTCGGAACGAACGAAGCGATCGCCGAGAACACGGAGTCCTGAATACTGTTCGTGTCCTGATATTCGTCTATGAATATGTAGTCGTATTTTTTCGCAGTCTCCCTCGCCGCCTCGGTCGGAGACCCGTCGGGCGCGACGAAGATCTTTCTCGCGAAGAGTTCTATGTCCTCGTAGTCGACGAGCCCGCGCTCCTTTTTCTCCGCCGCAAAGCGCGACGAGAATTCACCGATCACGCGGGAGAGCTCGCGAAGCACCTGCGCCGTCCTGCGCTGAACGGCGGCGATATCGCCCTCCTCGTATGAGAAGAACGGAACGAGATCCTTTGCGAGCCTCTTCTTGAACTCGCTCTTCAGATCCTTGTATCTTTCGGAGACGTCCGTTTTTTCGGCTGACTTCAGAGTTTTCAGCTTCGACGGCGCGAAAGAGAACACGACGTCGCGCACCGCGCCGTATTTTCCCTCTTCCGCCGCGGCGAGAAGACTCTTTGCGTACTCTGCGTGCTCGTCCGCGCTCTCGCCGTATTTTTCGGCTACCGCCCGGTCGGCGTAAACTCTGTCCCTTATATCCTCAAAAACCGCGAGAAAGTGGCGCGCGAAAGAGAGAGTCGCGTCGAGGATGACGGAGCCGTGAGACGACGCGAAGAAATCCCTGCCCGCCGCCTCCTCGAGCTCTGCCGCCCAGTCCGAGAGCTTTTCGGGGGAAAAGCCTTTCGCGGACAGGCGGTTGGCTATGGCGAGGATCGAATCGTTGACGGACGTCTCGTTTTTCGCCGAGGATACCGCGTCGCAAAGCATAGTGAAAGCGTCCGTCCCCTCGTCGAAAAAGTCGTCGACGGTGTCGCTCATGATGCGGTCCTTCATGACCTTTATCTCGACCTCGTCCGCGACAGTAAAGTTCGGAGGAAGTCCGAGAGTGGAGAAGTAAGGCCTTATCGACTTCAGAAAGAAGCCGGATATGGTCGATATGTCCGCGCCATCGAGAGCGACGATCTGCCTTGCCAGCCGTCGCTCGGCGGGGTTTGCCTCAAGCTCCGCCTCGAGTCTTGCGCGCACTCTCTGCCGCAGTTCCTCCGCGGCGGCTCGCGTGAACGTCACAATGAGCAGACGGGATACGTCGACTCCGTTCTCGCGGTCCGTCACGAGGCGGCAGACTCTCTCCGTCAGAGTCGCGGTCTTGCCGCTTCCCGCTCCTGCGGAAAGAAGGAGCTCGTTCTCGCCGCAGTCAATCGCGTAACGCTGGGCGGCGGTCCATTTTCTCGCATCGTTACTCATCCTGCGCGCTCCTTTCTTCCGTGTGTCGGCATACGGGCTTCATTTTGCAGAAGTCGCATGGGTGGTACGAGGTGAGCTTACGCGGTCTGCTCGCGCACACTCCGCTCTTTATCTCGTCCCCTATGCCGATGATTATTTGTTCTATTTCGTCGTAAAGCTTGCCGAATTCCTCGATCGTCAGAATGTGCGTGCGCCTTACCGGAATGTACTTTCCGCCGAGCGCACTTCCCATCGCGGCGAGAGACGTCTCGTCGTCGAGAAGAACTCCGCTTCTTCCGACGGTCGCCATGGCGAGGTCACGTGCCTCCTCGGCTCCGACCGGCGTGTCGGACGTCGCGCTGTCGGGAGCGGCGGACAGATATATCATTCCCGCGGGAAGGACCGTCTCGCCGTTCGGCGCGAGGTTTTTCCGGAACGAGCCGCCGGTGCTCTTCCAGAGAGTGAAAAGGTAGATCAGAAGCTGAAGGTTTATTCCCTTCTGAATATCGGAGAGCTTGAACGTTTTTCCGAAAGTCTTGTAGTCGACGACCCTGACGTAGACCGAGCCGTCCTTTTCAAACGTGTCAACGCGGTCGATCGTGCCGAAGAGAGAGATCTTCGTCCCGTCGTGAGAGGTGAACTCGAGAGGCACGGGGCATCCCTCGTCGCCTCCCATTGAAAGCTCGAATCTGTAGGGACGGAAATCGGTCTCGGAGAACTCTTCCATCAGCGCGCGGATCAGGATCAGAACGTTGCGCCTCAGCCTCATGAAAAGATACTTCTGCCGCGAGGTCGCCTCCGCGCCGCGCATGATCTCGGCGATATATTCCTTCGTGATACGGTCGACGATCTCTTCGGTCTCACCGTCGGAAAGGGGAAATTCCCTGCCCGCCGTCTCGCTGAAGAACAGTTCGAGAACGCGGTGAACGAGGTTTCCGACGTCGGCGGCGCCGACCGCCGCGCGTTCGCTCTCTCCGAGCTTCATGACGTATTTCATAGTGTAAGCGAAAGGACATCCGGAGAAGGAATCGATGCGCGCCTGAGTCAGCGCAAGACGTCCTCCGCGGCGAAGAGCGGTAATTCTGTCGCCGTCGGCGGACAGTTCTCCCGTCAGTCTTTCCGCGTCTTTCAGCGCGGGGTATTTTTCCGCGAGCGACGCGACCGCGCCGACCGCGGCACGGTATCTCCACGTCAGCGAGAGGTCGGACGCCCCGGCGACGCTCCATATCACGTCCTCGGGCGACAGAGACGAAAAGTCAGTCGCCGCCACGCCCAGCAGTTTCATTATCTGTCTCGCTCCGACGGACGGGCCCGCAGCGCCCTCTTCCGTCGCGGCGGGGTAGGTCACGGTCAGCTTTTCTGAGGGGAGAGTCACGCATCTCCAGAACCTGAACAGCTCCTCTCCCGTCTCGGCTTCCGCGCCGTCCGAGAGGACTATCCCGAGCGTTTCGAGAGTGACCTTGTCTGTCTCGTTGAAAAAGCCGCCGTCGGACGGGGACGCGGGGAATTCGCCCTCCGCGCACCCGATCAGTATCGCGTGAGTCACGTTTTCGCACCTGACTCCGGACGCGCTGCCGAGAGTTACCATATCGATCCCGGAGGGGATCGTGCCGACGTCGAAGGACGACGCGACGGTCAGAAACAGGCGCGAGGCGGCGCCGGCGCCGACTTCAACGTCGGGGGCGGCGGATGCGAGCGCGTTCAGCGCGTCGATGAGCGCTGAGTAGCTCTTTTCACATACCTCCGCCTCCTCTTTTTTACCGAGTGATTCGAGCTCGTCGGCGTCCGAGATCAGCTTTTCGTAAACGCCGAACGACGTCAGTATTTCATATACAGTGCGGCAGACTTCGCCGAGCGGTGCGGTACCTTTGCCGAAAAGAGAGGTGAGGGACGATACCGCGCCCCTGAGCGCCGCTCTCACGCGGTTCGAGTCCTCGATCACGGTCCTTCCCCAGTCGGAGAGCTCGCGGCGGTACCCCGCGGGGTTCATCGTCCAGTCATCCGCTCTGAGATACGCCCTCTTTCCCCTTATGTTCCACGTCGCCGAATATTCCTCGAAGTTTGCCGCTTCGCGGCGTGTCACGGGACAGAGCCCCGTCTTTATGCACCTGACGACCGTCTCCCTGCGGAAATTGTCCGCGACCGCAGAGAGGAGGGACGAGACGAGAGTCAGAACGGGGGACGTCGCGATGCTGCTCCTCTTCGAAAGATGGTAGGGGATACCGAGCGAATCGAGCCTGACGTCGAGTATCCCGCGGTATTTTTCAATGTCGCGCGCTATCACGGCGACGTCCGAGTATGACGCGCCCTCGTGTACCGCGCGCTCAATCACCGCTCCCACCGCGGCGGCTTCCTCGTATCTGTCGGCGCAGCGGATGATTTTGACGTCGCCGCGCGGCGCGCAGTCCGTCTTCTTTGCCGAAAAATCCCAGAGAAAGTCTCCGAGGTAGGATATCTCATCCGACTGACACCTCTTGTTTTTGCCGAGATCGACCTTCGTCACCTCTCTGTGACAAGCGGCGGCGGAAGTTGAGGCGCCGTCGTAAAAGCGTCTCACGTGGTCGAAGTGTATGCCGTCGGACGAGGGGTCCATCGTGAAAGTTATGAAAAGATCGGAACAGTCCCGCATCACGTAGTACAGGATCTCGTTCTCGATCGGAGTCAGCGAGTAGAATGAATCGATAAAAACGTCGCAGTCCCTGAAAAACGAGTGAAGTCTCAAAGACTTTGCGAGCATATCGAGTATGTTGTCGGGATCTTCGCTCCCGCCCTCCTCCGTTATCGCGTTGTAGGCGGAGCAGATGAGGGAGAGGTCGGACAGCTTGTCGCGAAGGGTCTCGTAGCCCTCGCCCTCAAGCTCCCGTTCGGCTTCGGCGAGCGATTCGACCGACACGCCCCTCGCCTTAAGATCGGAGAGAGTTTCGAGAAGGAGAGGAACGTACTTTTCCTCGTGCCCGTCGGCTCCCGCGTAGTGCTTCAGAGAGCTCTTGACGGACGTGACGGCGCGCCACATATTTATAAGGCGGTCGGCTTTTCCGGAGAAGACGGTGTTCTGCCCGCCGTAAGTTCTGAAGACCGTGTCCGCGAGTCTTCTGAAGCTGAGGACTTCAAGCTCGAGCGCCGCGGACGGCGGCAGAGCGCGGCAGATCCTCGCCTCCCAAAGAAGCGCCTGCTGTTCGGGGACGATAAGATACATCTTCCTGCCCGAACCGAGCCGCTCCTTTATGCGGGATACGATATATCCGCCTTTTCCCGAGCCGGACGTGCCGGTTATGAATTCGGTCATATCACTTATCCTTTCCGCGCCTTCCGATCAGATCGAAATTGCGCATCATCACTTCCTTTTTCCTCCACGAAAAAGGGTACGAACCGTACTCTTCGTCAGACATCTTCTCGATATCGCCGTAAGTTTCGGGCGAGATCGCGCCGACTTTGAAGAATTCGTTGTATTCGGCGGTGATCCCCTCGTTCATCGGGCAGACGTCAGCGCAGACGTCGCACCCCCAGGCGTATCCGCCGTTTATAATGATATCACACTCCGTGTCCGATAAAACTCCCTTTTTCTGAGTCAGCGCGGAGACGCAGCGCGACTTGTCGCCGCCGATGCACTTCGACGGGCACGCTTCGCGGCAAAGACCGCAGTGAAGACACTCGCGCCGTTTTCCCGATACGACGCGGATCCCCTCGGCGTCAAGCCCCTCTTCCGTCAGGGAGCAGATAACTTCTCCGAGGAAGACGAAAGAGCCGTACTTTTCGCTGATAAAGAGCCCGTTGTCGCCTATCGCGCCGAGACCCGCAGAGACCGCCGCACGCCTCTCGTCTATCGGAGAGACGTCGGAAAAGATTCTCGCGTAAACGTCACCGTATTTTTCCGTGAGAAGGCGGGCGATATCATCCTCGAAGGACTTAAAAAAGATATGGTAGTCCCGAAGCCTTGCGAAGGAGGCTATCGGTCTGCCCGCGCCGCGCGGATAAGGCACCGCCGTCATTACGGCGTAAAGAGGGCGTTCCGGCGCGCCGGCGAGGAGCCTTGCGGAAACTACCGTGCACTCCGAGAGCGGAGTCGCTGCGAAGACGTCGGTCACGTTGTTTTTCAGGTATTCGG
This sequence comes from uncultured Ruminococcus sp., assembly GCA_902797495.1. GTDB lineage: Bacteria > Bacillota > Clostridia > Oscillospirales > CAG-272 > RUG14199. Next base: position 971 of record CADBTH010000012.1, on the reverse strand, counting down.
AAAGAGTCATAAAAATCCCTCCTGCTATCATATTACAGTATACCAAATTTTCGTGCCGCGTTCAATCATATATCGCTCTTTTTTTGAGTATATTTTACAGTAAAAGGAGCGTGCTTATGAAAAGGATATCATTAATCGCCGTGCTTTTGTGTCTCGTCCTCTCGTCATGCGCCGCGCCGACTCCGCCTCTCGCCTATCAGGAAGGGCTGCTCTGTGCGACCTTCGACGTCTCGCTCGGGGGAGAGGATTTTACGCTGAAGACGATACCGTCGGAGAACGCCCTCGAGGTCGTGTCACCCGAGTGCCTCTCGGGAGTGCGTCTCGTGCGCGGAACGGCGAAGTATACCCTCGTCGCTGACGGGGAAGAGTTCGACCTGCCGCTCGATCTGCTCACTCTGTCGGAGGGGCTCTTCGATATGTTTTCTCTGTCTGCGGCAAATGTCGAAAATAATAGTATAAAAGACAAATGCATAATAAAAACGGATATAGGGGTCTTTACCGTCGAACTGTCGGAAAACGGGACGCCGTCAAGGATCTCGTTCGACGGGGCGAGGGACTTCACCGCGGAGAATATAAGGATCGAATATTGAATCAAAAAAGGACGCCGCGTATGCTGCGTCCTTTTTGATGCTTCACAATATTTTATGAGCTTTTCTTATCCGTACGGGTGAAAACACAAAAGCGATATATCCCGCCTGCGCGGGATTCGATATAATCTGCTTGCGCAGATTGCGATATATTCGGATCACCCGAATGCGATATGATATAAATCCGCCGCGCCCGCAGGCATATCGCTCGCCGCAGGCGAATATCACACGCGGCGCGTATATCTCAAATCCGCGAAGTGGATTTATATCGATGAAAAAGCCTCGCTTTCGCGAGGCTTTTTCTGGAGCTACTACCGGGATTCGGACCCGGGACCTCGTCATTACCAATGACGTGCTCTGCCAACTGAGCCATAGTAGCGCTTT
>CADBTH010000011.1 GCA_902797495.1 uncultured Ruminococcus sp. | reverse complement strand
GGTATAATGGATATAATTCTGGTAGTAATGATATAACATATACCACCACATATAGTAGAAACCATTTAGTCATTATTGAGTGGGAATGATCTAACTTAAACGGCGGGACGTCCGTCCCGCCGTACGTCAAATACAAAAAAGGGAATGGTACGGAAAAATGATAGATCTCGACGTGCTCATAGGGATCAATATCCTGCCGATGATAATCCTTGCGATAATCCTTGCGTCGTGCATTATGGAGCAGAGAAATTCGCCCCACAGATCGTACTACTTTGTTGCCATGCTCGCCTGCGAGATAGTCTATCTGTTATTCAACACTTTTCAGTACGACACGGAGCGCGATATCGTCGCTTCCGGATCGCTCGCGCTCAAGGGACGGTACATCGCTATGCGCGGATTGTCGGACGTCTTTCTGTTCGCTCTGATGATCGCGTTCACTCTTTACGCGACGAAGAGCGTCCTCGCCAAGGCAAAAGTAGGAAAATGGGTCTGGATATCGATTGTAGCGTACTGCTCGCTATTGATAGTCGGATGCCTGATATCGATATTCGTTCCGTCTCTTGCGGACAGATTCTACTACGTGGACGTTGAAGGCGCGCATTTCAGAAGTTTGTTCTTCTTAGCTTATTTGCCGGCGTATTATCTCTCCGCAGTTCTGCTCGTCACGTTTATAAAGCACAGGGAAGCATTGACCCGGAACAGCTTCATTGCTCTTACGTCGTTCCTCGCCTGCCCTATCCTCGTCTCCGTCACACGCTTCTTTGACGACGAGATCTATATCGTCGCGCCGGCGACCGTCGTTTCTTTCATCCTGATGTACTGCTTCATGTATCTTCAGAGAAGCGACCGACTTAAGGAGCAGGAGCTTCTTCTGGCAAACAACAGGCTCGCCGTGCTTCAGAATCAGATCAGGCCTCATTTTCTGTACAATACTCTGAATTCGATCTACGCCCTCTGCGGTAAGGACCCGAAGGCGGCGCAGAGGGCGATCGGAGATTTTTCCGAGTATATGAGGGCGAATCTTGAGAGCCTGGAGGAGGACGACCTCATTCCGCTCGATCGCGAGCTCGAACACGTCGACCACTATCTGAATCTCGAGAAGATGAGGTTTGCCGGTGATCTTGAAGTCGAGTACGACACGGACTACGTCGATATGATGATCCCGCCGATGACGATACAGATAATTGCGGAGAACGCGGTGAAGCACGGCATCGAAAAGAAGACGTCGGGATTCGGAAAGATCGTTATCAGAAGCCGCAGAACGGCCGGCTCCGACCTCGTGATAGTTCAGGACAACGGAGTCGGGTTTGACGTCAAACAGTACGTGGACGACCCCGGCTCTCACGTAGGGCTTATCAACGCGAGGGAAAGGCTGAAGCAGCTGCTCGGCGCGACTCTGATCATCGAGAGCGAGCCCGGAAACGGAACGACTGTCACCGTGATAATACCCAGAAACAACGATAAAAAGAAAGAAACAAAGAAGGAAGAGAAGAAGGAAGAGAAGGGGGATGCGGAATGAAGATACTTGCGGTAGACGACGAGCCGATCGCTCTCGACGGACTTGTGACGTCGATTAAGGAAGCCGCTCCCGACGCTGAAGTGAACGGATTCGGAAACGTATCCGACGCACTCTTCAACGCGATGATAACGCGCCCCGAGATCGCCTTTCTCGATATCAATCTGAGGGCCGACAGCGGGATAGACCTCGCAAAGAGGCTCAAGGAGATAGTGCCTCAGATCAATATTGTTTTCACGACGGGGCACCGCCAGTATATGGAGCAGGCGTTCGAGATGCACGTCAGCGGATACGTCGTAAAGCCTGTCACCGCGGACAAGATACGCGCGGAGCTGAACAACCTGCGCGAGCCCGTCGCGACCGCCCGCGAGAACCGCGTCAAAGTGCAGACCTTCGGAGAATTCGAGGTCTTCGTCGATGGAACTCCGGTGCAGTTCGGGTATCTGAAGACGAAGGAGATACTCGCCTTTCTCGTCGAGTGCAAGGGAAGTATGTGTACCAACGGAAGGCTGATCGACGTGCTTTGGGATGACGACGACGCGCAGTCGCACAGGTCCTACTTCAGCAATCTTATGTCCGACCTTTCGAAGACTTTGAAGGAGTACGACTGCGAGGACATCATTATAAGACGGCGCGGTCAGATAAGCGTCGACACGACGAAAATCGACTGCGACTATTACCGCTGGCTCGAGGGCGACGCAAACGCGCGCGCAGCCTTCTCCGGCGAATATATGTCCCAGTACAGCTGGGGAGAGCCGACCCTCTCCACGCTGCTTTACGAAGACAGCAAAAACCTATTATAAATAGGCTAACAAAAAAGGCTCGGGAGCGACTGCTCCCGAGCCTTATGTTTTTATGTTATTCCACTCCTGCTACGATCCGGCGGAGCAGTAAGATATCCTTCATATTGAAGCTGCCGTCGCCGTTCACGTCGGCTCTCGCCGCTTCCTCCGGCGTGGGTTCCGCCGCTCCCGCGAGTATGCGCCTCAGAAGAAGAATGTCCTTCATGTTGACGGATCCGTCTCCGTTTGCGTCGCCGATGACAGCGTCCTCCTCGCCGGTGAATTCTATCGTCAGAACGTTGAATTTCCAGTCTGTCGTGACGACGATACCGTCGTAACCCGGGTCGCCGTCCGTGACCGTGAAGGTGACGGTCCACCGGTCGCCCGTGTGTTCCATACCGACCATATCAAAGTCGGGGTTGTCCGTGAATTCTATCTCGGTCGTGCCTCCGGGGATGTCGGCAAAGTCAAAGTCGAACAGCTCGACGTCGAGGTATTCCGACGTTCCCTGCGTGCCGATCTGACGGTATCCGGATAGATCGAGATTGTCTATACCGTAGACGTAGTAGACGATCTTTCTTGCGATTGACGTCGGGACTTTTATGTAGGGTTTGCCGTTTGCAAAGTTTACCTCGTAGTTTGAGAATTCTCCCGTGCAGTACGCCGCGAACTCGACGAGGTCGTTGGCGTCGGCGTTCGAGGCGTCGATCCCTTCCCATTCGGGGCGCGCGAGCTTAAAGATCGATGCGACGAAGGGAAGAGAGTTGCCGAGCAGACGGCTCTTCAGCCACGTGTTGGACGATAGGGTGTTGCTTCTCACGCCGTCGATAACGAGGTATACGTTCCGTCCTACGTAGCGGTGGGTCCCGTCCGGCTCAATATCGAAACAGATCTCGCATTCGACGTCGCCCGAGTCCGTGTGGAGCGTGCCGGTGAGCGGATAAGCCGCAGGGTCGTCGACGTCGATGCCGGTCGCGGTCGCGTGGGCTGTGGAGCCGTCGGAGAAGGTCGCCGCGAATTCAAGAGTGAGGTCCCCCGAGATCTCTATCGATTCGAGCTTCGCCTCGTTACCGAAGGTGATGTTCTTTATGACAAGGTCTTCATCTGTGCCGACAGTCAGGACGTCGTAGTCTAAGTCAAGCGGTCCGTCGGGATGGAAGAAGAAGTTCCAGCCGTCCTGAGTCTTTTCGCGGTCGCGTCCGCCCGGGAAGTCGAGCCATGCGCCGGGCACTCTGATCCAGACGTGGTCGGGATCGGACGGGTCGTTGTATTCTATCGCGGATGCGTCGAAGTTTTCGATGCCGAACAGGTAGCGTACGGCGGCCTTGACCGTTTCGGTCTCATACTGCGCGAGGCAGAGCGCGCCGTCTTCCGAATAGTCGGTCATACTGCCGCTCGGGAGACAGGACATGACGGCGATGTAAGCGAGCGCGGCGGGGTCGTATTCTTCGTCCGTCCGGTATCCCTCAAAGCCGAGCATCCTGTTTGCCGCGGCCGTGTAGTACAGAACGCTGTCAAACATGACGTGATTCTTGAACCACAGACATTCGGGGAGCGTGTTGCTCTCGTGGACGCCGACGGAAACGCTGACGTTCCGATCCATCTCGTTGACGCCGTCGTCAGATATTGCGTACTTGACTGTGGCCGGGATGTTTCTGCCCTCTTCCGTATTGACCGTTCCGATCAGCGTTCCTTCATCCGCCAGGCTGTTGTTTTCAAAACCGCTCGCGCGGAAGGTCTCTCTCGTATCGTCGTTATAATTCAGAGTTATGTAAAGATCGTCAATGCCCGAGATCGTGACAGACGAGACCGGATCGGGAACGACGGTCACCGTTGCGGTAGTTATATATCCGCCGAGGTACATTTCCACCTCGTGGTCTCCGACTCCCCATGCGTTAACACGCTGATCGTCGCCGTAACTGACACAGTACCTCTCGCCGAACATTTCGACCCAGCCTCCCTCGGAACGGACGGACGTGCCGTCCTTGAAGAAGACGGTATAATCGGGATAATACTCGTACAGGAAAAACGTGTCAAGGACTTCGCCCGTCTCGTAATCGCGATTTTCATAGTAGTATCCGTCGACGTTCTCCATAAGGATCATCGGGTCGAATTCCACGCGATCTATGGGCGACTCGTCTACCCATACGGCGATATCGCAGCTCTTGCCGCATACGGAGAGAGTGCCGGTGTACTTTCCGCCGACCTGCCACTGATTTTCGTAACTCTGGTCGTCTTCACATTCTATGCGGTAATACTCCCCTTCGTATTCGAATTCGCAGTCTCTGGTCGTGATCTCGGTGCCGTCGCGCATCGTCACGGTGACGACGGTATTGGCGTACGAGTATTTGAACCAGCTTTGCATGGGCGACGTATCCCAAAATTCGATATATCCGTCGATTCCTTCGGTGCAGACGAAGTCGACGGCGCTTATCGATTCGACGGGACCGGGGATTATCTCGACCTCGAAGTCGCACTCCATGCCGCCGACTCTGTAGTGAGCGGTGTGGACGCCCGGTCCCCATACGTTGTCGGGACTCTGGTCGTCTTCAAGGATGCCGATCTCGCCGAACTCCGCCAGGAGCATCTGATAGTCCATGACTGTCTTCGTACCGTCCTTCATAAAGACGTTTACGCGGTCGGGACTGCAGTCGTATCTTTTGAATTTTACGCCGTCCACCGTGTCGGGGTACTGATTTGTGCCCTCGGTGAACGCCATATCGTCGACCGAGATATGATCGTACGGACTTTCGGTGAGTTCTATTTCGTACGTGCAGGACACTCCGAGATATTCGAATACAACGGTATATTTGCCCGGTCCCTCCCAGTGACGTTCGATCTGACCGGAGCTGCAGTAGCCTTCGTAACCGGTGAGTTCTTTTAGCTCATCCGCGTTTTCGCAGATAAGTCCCGTTCCGTCCTTGTATGTGATGATCACGGCGGAGGGTCTATCGTCGTACCAGACGAACTCATCGACGATCTCGCCGTCGTTGTCGTATTCGGTGTACTTGAAGCAGTTAGTGCCTTCCATATAACTTCTGCCGACAGCCGTTATCGAGGCGACGGGTGTCTCCGTGACGGTGATCGTATAGGCTGTTCTGACCCCTTCGATCTCGCACGTCACTTCGTGAGCGCCGATCCCCCACGGGTTGTCGGGGTTCTGTCCGCCGCCCTCACAGAAGAAGTCAACGCTGTATCCGCGCTCTCTCAGTTCATCCGGAGAAAGCGTCTCGGACGAGCCGTCTGTGCAGTTGACTGTGACCTCGTCCGGCTCGATATCGTATTCGAACCACTCCGTGGAGTCTACGGCGCCGTCGACCGTGGATACGACGTGCCAGCCGTGCGTTCCTTCGATAACTTCAAAGTCCGCGATCTCAATTGAAACGACGTTCCCTTCGGCTGCGGCGCCGACGGGCATAGCCGCTGTTAAAAAAGTCATGACAAGAAGAATCGACAATATTTTTTTGAATGACATATGCGATCTCCTTTCGGAAACAATTTGTTAATAATATTATAACTTGATATACAAAAAAAGTCAACTGTAATACGCGTTATAAATAACATTTTTTACAAGAGTATGCGCGGCGGAGCGTTATATTAAATTTTAAGTATTATTAATTATAAAAAAGCTTGAAATAAGAATAAAAATATTATATAATTGATTGAATACGCCGAATAATTACGGGGGACAGTTATGAAACCACTCTTTGAAAAGTGCGAAAAGTACACCACGGCGCGGGACGTCAAACAGCAGGGGCTCTATCCTTACTTCCACGAGCTTCAGTCGAGACAGGACACGGAAGTCATAATGGAGGGGCGCCGCCGCATCATGCTCGGCTCGAACAACTATCTCGGGCTGACGGTCAACGAGGACGTTATAAAGGCGGGAGTCGAGGCTCTCGAAAAGCTCGGGACGGGTTGCTCCGGTTCGAGGTTTTTGAACGGAACGCTCGATCTTCACGTGAAGCTCGAGAGGGAGCTCGCCGACTTTGTCGGCAAGGAGTCGGCGGTCGCTTTTTCGACCGGATTCCAGTCGAATCTCGGCATCATCGCCGGGGTCTGCGGAAAGAATGATTTCATTTTCTGCGACCGCGAGAACCACGCGAGCATCTACGACGCCTGCCGTCTGTCGGGCGCCGAGATCAAGGTGTACCGCCATTCGAATATGGACCTTCTCGAGAAGAAGCTCGCTTCAGTCGATATCGACGCGGGTAAGCTGATCGTCACGGACGGCGTTTTCAGCATGGGCGGCGACATATGTAAACTGCCCGACATCGTCGAGCTGGCGAAGAAGTACCGCGCGGCGGTAATGGTTGACGACGCTCACGGACTCGGAGTCATCGGAGAGGGCGGCCGCGGAACGGCGAGCCACTTCGGCCTGACGGACGAGGTGGATATAATAATGAGCACGTTCTCGAAATCTCTCGCGTCCCTCGGAGGATTCATGGCGGCAAACGAGCTCGTCTGCGAGTACATACGGCACAATTCGCGCCCGTTCATTTTCAGCGCGTCGATCCCGCCCGCTTCGTGCGCGACGGCGCTCGAAGCGCTGAGAGTTATAAGAGAGAATCCTTCTCTCGTCGAGCATCTCGCGGAGCTCTCCGTCTATATGAAGCGCGAGCTGAAGGCGCGCGGAGTGAGGCTGATCGAGTCGCCGACTCCGATAATCCCGCTCTACACGACCGACATGATAACGACTCTCAAGGTCGCGAAGACCCTCTACGAGAGAGGCGTTTACGTAAATCCCGTACTGCCTCCGGCAACGTCTCCCAACGAGTGCCTGCTCAGAGTCTCCCTCATGGCTTCCCACACGAAGGCTCTGATCGACGAGGCGGTCGATATAATCGCCGTCACGATGAAGGAAGCGGGGCTGACGGACGATGAGTGAGAAAAAAGTATGCGTCATAAGCGGCGCGTCCCGCGGCATCGGGCGCGAGTGCGCGAAGAAGTTCGCGGCGGAAGGTTTTAAGGTATACAACCTCAGCAGAACGGAGTCGGGGCTTGAAGGAGTTTGCGACGTCGTCTGCGACGTGACGGACGGGGAGGCGGTAAAGTCCGCGCTTTTCTCCGTACATGAAAAGGAAGGGCGGATCGACTGCGTTATAGCGAACGCGGGGTTCGGTATTTCCGGAGCGGTCGAGTTCACGGACGAGGAGGACGCTCACCGCCAGTTCGAGGTCAACTTTTTCGGCGCCTTCAATCTCGTCAAGAATTCTCTCGGTTATCTGAGGGAGTCGAAGGGAAGAGTGCTCGCGGTATCGTCCGCGGCGGCGGTCTTCTCGATCCCGTTCCAGTCGTTCTACTCGGCGAGCAAGGCGGCTGTGGCGTCGCTCATGTGCGCGACGGCGAACGAGGTGAAGAGCTTCGGCGTTCAGGCGGGCTACGTTCAGCTCGGCGACGTGAAGACGACCTTCACCGCGGCGAGAAAGAAGGATCACCGCGGAGACGACGTCTACGGAGGAGTTATCTCCCGAAGCGTCGAAAAGATGGAGCACGACGAGCAGAGCGGTATGTCGCCGGAGACGATAGCGAAGGCGGTCTACCGGGTGATGACGAAGAGGAAGATGCCGCTCAAGACCACGGTCGGAGCGTCGTATAAGCTCCTCGTTTTTCTCGCGAAGATACTTCCTCTCCCGTTCCAGAATTACGTTATAGCAAAGCTTTATATGAAGTGAAATACAGTCGGACTTGTTCCGGCGATATCGGTACAATAAACACGGAGGATTGTGATGGTTTACGACAGCGGATGCGGCGAATATAAGAACTGGATAGTCAAAGAGGAGATAGTTCCCGAGGAGCACCCCGAGAAGACCGAGTCGATCATGTGTCTCGGTAACGGATATATGTGCCAGAGAGCGGCGAATGAGGATTATTATCACGACAAATCAAGATTCAATATAGTCGCGGGAGCTTTCGACTTTATGGAGGGAGACGAGGCGACGGAGCTTGTCAACAACGTCGACGTCACCAACATGGATATAACGGTCGACGGCGAGCGCGTCACGCCCGAGGGAGGATGCGAGGATTACGACAAGACTCTGAACCTGAAGACCGGGCTTCTGAGACGTTCTTTCACGTGGAAGTCTTCGAGGGGAAAGAGAGTATTCTTTGAATTTCTGAGAGTTGTATCCCTCAAGGACTTTCATCTCATGGCGTCAAAGGTCAATATCAGATCGGACTCCGACTGTGAGCTCTACATATCTTCCGGCATCGATGGGGAAGTCTATCACAAGGAGCATTTCGAACCTGTCGGGATAAACGCGATCTCCGGCATACTTAACATAACCGCGAGAACGAAACAGTCCGGCATACTTTTCTCAACTATGACGACTCACCGATTTGAACTTGACGGAGTCGCGCTCGAAGCGTCAGCGTCCATCGTCAGCGAATCCGAGATGTCGATCAAGGCGGAGGCATCGATCTCTCTCCTCTCCGACATGACTTTCTCCGTGACGAAGATATCAAACGTCTTCACGAGCCGCGACCGCGAGCGGGACGGATGCGATATGCCGACCCTCCAGCGCGACGCCAGAGAACACATGGAATCAGTTCGCGGTATGACGTTCGACGAAATAGCGAAAGAGTCGGCAGACGAATGGCAGAGCAGAATATGGGATCTTCGCGACGTCAAGGTGGAGAGCGAAAACGACTTCGATCAGCTCGCCGTAAGGTTTGCGATATATCACCTCACTATCATGTCACCTGTTTTCGACAATAGAATGAATATCGGCGCGAAGGGGCTCTCCGGTCCGGGTTATAAAGGTCACACCTTCTGGGACACCGAGATATTCATGCTCCCGTATTTCATCTTTACAGCTCCGGAGGAAGCGAGAAGCCTCATAGAGTACAGATACAACTCTCTCGACGCCGCTCGCGCACACGCGAAGGAGCGCGGTTACGACGGAGCGATGTGTCCGTGGGAGGCTGCCTGGATCACGGACGGAGAGACGACGCCTCCGCAGTATCTGACCGGTCAGATAGAGTACCACATCACCGCCGACGTCGCCGTCGGAGTTTACTCCTACTACGTCGCGACGGGCGACGAGGAGTTCATGGAGAGATGCGGCTACGAGCTGCTCTTCGAGACGGCGAAATTCTGGACGTCTCTTCTGACGTACAACGAAGAAAAATCGAGATACGAGATCTTGAGGGTGATCGGCCCCGACGAGTACAAGGAAGAGGTCGACAACAATGCCTACACGAACTACCTCGCGCAGTACAATCTTCAGCTCGCGATAAGGTACGCGGATCACTTGAAGCAGGACAAGCCGGAAATATACGAAAGACTGAACGAAAAAGTCGGACTTGACGGTGCGGTAGCCGATTTTTGCGACAAGGTGGACAAGATCTATCTTCCCAAAGAGAATGAGGACGGTCTCGTTCCTCAGGACGACACGTACCTCTCACTCGTCGACATCATATCGCTTTTCCCGGAAGGTACGACTCTCTCCGACGATCCTCACAAGTCGCACGACGTATGCTGGAAGAACGGCGGACTGCCAAAGGTCATGATG
>CADBTH010000010.1 GCA_902797495.1 uncultured Ruminococcus sp. | reverse complement strand
TTTTCGTCCGATGTGTTGATTTAGCCTCTTCGTTTTGGTATAATCTAACCGACGGAGGTGTGAGATGAACAAGGAGTTTTTATATGAGCTGCTGAGGACCGGAAGCGTTTCCGGTAATGAAGCGGAGATAGAGAAGAAAATATACGACTATATGCAGGGAAAGGCGGACGAGGTGTCGGTCGACGAGCTGGGAAACGTGACGGCGGCGGTCAATACGAGCTCTCCCTTCAGAGTTCTCATGACGGGGCACGCGGACGAGATAGGGCTTATGGTCGACGCAGTGACGGAGTCGGGTATGCTCAAGGTGACGGGGATCGGAGGGATTCACGTTTCCGAGTATCCCGGACACAAGGTCAGAATATATACGGAACGCGGCGTGATATACGGCGCGGTCGTCAGTACTAAGGGAATAAGAGACAACAAGGATCTCTCACCGTCGGATCTCGAGATCGATATCGGCGCGTCGACAAAGGATGAAGCGCTCGCGGCAGTCTCGCTCGGCGACCCCGTGACGTTCGACACCGACGTGCGCGAACTGCTCGGCGGCAGGATATGCGGCAGAGCTCTCGACGACCGTCTCGGCGCGTATATAGTTATGGAAGCTCTCGCCGCGGCGGGAGCGCGCGGCGTGTCCGTCGGAGCGTACGCCGCGGCCACTACCGGCGAGGAGACGACGATGAACGGCGCGTACTTCACAGCGTCGAGAGTGAAGCCGACCCTTGCTGTCGCGGTCGACGTGACGTACACGTCCGACTACGCGGGGATCGATATCGGAGAGACGGGAGACGTGAGGCTCGGCGCTGGCCCCGTCGTCTGCAACAACCCGTCGATACATAAGAAGATAAACAAAATGCTCCGCGCGGCGGCGGAGTCGGCGGGTATCGCCGTACAGACCGAGGCGGCAAGCGGCAGAACGGGTACCGACGGCGACGTCATGCACAGAACGGGGATAGGCGTTCCGTTCGCGCTCGTCTCGATACCGCTCAGATATATGCACAGCCCCGCGGAGTGCGCGGATCTGTCTGACGTTGAGAACTGTATAAAACTGCTTACGGAGTTTTTGTGTTCTCTCACCCCCGACGTCGATCTGAAACCGTTCTGAAATGAAAGGATCTGAGATGAATAATAAAAAAGCGTTCGGACTCGGAGTCCTTGTCGGCAGATTCCAGTGCATACACGCGGGTCACGAAATGATGATCGACGCGGCTCTTTCCGTCTGCGACGAGGTCGCTCTGTTCGTCGGTTCCTCGCAGGAATCGGGCACGAACAAAAACCCTTTTACATATGAGACCCGCCGGAAGATGCTTCGCCGCATCTACGGCGACAGGATAAAGATATACCCGCTTCCAGACGCCGGACTCGGAAACTGCTCGGCGTGGGGCGAGTACGTCGTTGAAAACGTCGTGAAACAGACCGGCCGCCGTCCCGACCTCTCGGTCTCGGGAAAAGAGGAGCGGCGCGCCTCGTGGCTCGACGGCGAGAGCGGAGAGTCGATCGCGGAGCTTTACGTTCCGAAGACGGTCGATATGTCCGCGTCTAGGATGAGAGAGTTCTTCGTATCGGACGACCGGGATAGCTGGCAGTCGTTCACGAATCCCGCGCTTTGGGATATGTACGATGAGCTGCGCGAGACGGTCCTGTCTTCGAGGGACAACGAGGAGACGGACAGCATTTGATATGGCAAGAAAGATACTTAGGTTTTTAAAAAAAGAAATGATGCTGACAGCGGCGGTAGCGGCCGCTGTCATCTCGCTTTTCATAACCCCTCCGGACAAGAGCCTGCTTACCGGGATAGACTGGAGAACGCTCGGCGTTCTGTTCATGATGCTGACCGTTCTCGAAGGATTCAAGAAGGAGAACGTCCTCTCTCCCCTCGTGAGATTCGGCTCGGGCCTGAAACGAATGGTCTCTCTGACGCTCTTCCTCGTGTTCGGGGTGTTTTTCACCTCGATGTTCGTGACGAACGACGTCTCGCTCATAATCTTCGCGCCGCTGACGATCGCCGTTTTCCGCGGAGCGGGTAAGGAAAAGTACATACTTCCGGTTCTGACCTTTCAGAACATAGCTGCGATAAGGGGATCGATGCTGACCCCTTTCGGAAGTCCGCAGAATCTCTTTCTCTACGGTCACGCGAAAACGTCGGTCTGGCGCTTCATTCTCCACATGCTGCCGCTGTCCGCTCTCTCGGCTCTCCTGCTCGTGTTGTTCGTCTTCATCCTTTTCAGAAAGGATCGCACGGAAAAGATCGGGCGCGCCGCGGAAGAGACGCCTCACGGCGCGGGGCGGAAATATAAAAAGACGGTTTATATCGTTCTGTTTCTGTTCGTCGTATCGGTGATAGTCACACGCACGAAGTACTGGTACTTCGCGCTCGCGCTGCTCGCCGCGGCGGTCGCGCTGACGGACGTTAAGATCTTTCTGAAGGTCGATTACGTCCTTCTTCTGACGTTTCTGTGCTTCTTCATTTTCTCCCATTCGATAGTCTCGAACGAAGCTGTTTCGTCGTCTCTTTCAAAAGCCGTCGCTGGGAACGAATACTGGTGGTCGATAGGACTGAGCCAGGCGATATCGAACGTGCCTTCGACAATAGTTCTGTATCCGTTCTCGAAGAATTTCGCGGGGCTGATCTACGGAGCTGATACCGCGGGGCTCGTCTCCCTCATCGGCTCTCTCGCCTCGGTCATAAACTACCGAATCTATGTGCGCGAGTATCCGGGAGAAGGCGGAAAATTCATCAAGACTTTCACCATGATCTCCCTCGCTTTCTTCGCGATAGTCGTCGTCCCCGGATATCTTCTCTCGTTCTGGGAGTTCTTTTAATTAAATATGAAAAACACTTCCGGATCTTTTCGGAAGTTTTTTCATAAAAACGTGACCGTTCGCCCGCCTTGCGCGTATTGCTTATGAAAGGAGTTTCGTATGGAAGACATCACCACGCTGGTCGAGAAATACGGCGATATGCTTTATCGTTTGTGCTTTCTCAGACTTCACAGCAAATTTGACGCGGAAGACGCGGTGCAGGAGACGTTTCTTCGATACATAAAGAAGACGCCCAACATCGAAGACGGCGAACACCTCAAAGCATGGCTCTGCAGGGTAGCCGTCAACGTGTGTCACGACGCCGCGAGAAAGAAAAAAGTCCGCAGTTACGTCCCGCTCGACGCGATATCGGAAGTCGCGGGCGAGGACGACGAGAGCACGGAAATAATACGGTCGCTGTCACTTCTTCCGGAAAAGTACGGCAACGTGTTGTTTTTATATTACGTTGAGGGTTACGACGTCAAGTCGATCGG
>CADBTH010000009.1 GCA_902797495.1 uncultured Ruminococcus sp. | reverse complement strand
CTTCTCCCCGCTCGTATCGGAGGATCACAGATCAAAGGCGATAGAGGGAAACAAAGTCAAAAAGACGGCGTTCACGGCGGAGGCGGACGGCGCCGCCATCGTCGTAAAGACGGACTTTATCACCGCGAAGGTCTACTCCGGCTTCAAGGTCGACTTTTACAGATACGACGGAAAGACTCTCTGCCGCGACTACAGAGGAAAGATGACCCGCGTGCAAAGATTCTCGCCGACTCACCCGATGTACGACAAGAACGCGAAGCCCGAGTGGGAAAAGGAAGTAAACGTCGTAAAGGCACTCGCGAAGGGCGAATGTCTGATGGGTCTCGGCGACAGAGCCGGATTCATCGACAAGACCGGGTACGAATACAGAATGTACAACAAGGACACGACTGACGTTCACGACGAGCAGATGCCCGAGCTTTACAAGTCGATCCCGTTCATGCTCTCCAAGAGACCGAACGGAACGGTATACGGCATCTTCTTCGACAACACGTATCTGTCCCACTTCAACATGGGTCACGACGACCCCGCGTATATGTGGTACGGCGCGGAGGACGGAAACCTCGATTACTATTTCATCGCGGGAGAGACTCTCCCCGATATCGTCAAGGGATACTGCTATCTGACCGGCACCGCACCGCTCCCGCAGAGATGGACTCTCGGTTATCAGCAGTCCCGTTGGGGCTACATGGACGACGCGGACATAAAATACGTTGCGGAGAACATGAGGAAAAACGGCATCCCCTGCGACGCGATACACTTCGACATCGAATATATGGAGTACTACAAGGACTTCACGTGGGACAAGAACAGATTCCCCGATCCGAAGAAGACGCTTGCGGACATAAAGAAGATGGGCTTCAAGACGGTCACCATCATCGACCCCGCGATCAAGCTCGAGAAGAACTATCCCGTATATGAGGAAGGTCTCGCGCGCGGATGCTTCGCTAAGGATGCGAACGGTCTTCCCTACGTCAACGCCTGCTGGCCCGGCGACGCGCTCTTCCCCGACTTCGGTCACCCCGAAACGCAGAAGTGGTGGGGCGAGAACATCGAACGCCACCTCTCCGTTGGAGTCGACGCGATATGGAACGACATGAACGAGCCCGCAAGCTTCAAGGGCGAGCTGCCCGGAAACGTTGTGTTCCACGACGGTAAGAGGGAAACCAACCACGCGGAGATACACAACGTCTACGGACACTTCATGGACAAGGCTACCTACAACGCGATAAAGAAAGCCACGGGCAAGCGCCCGTTCGTCATCACCAGAGCGTGTTACGCGGGAACTCAGAAGTACTCGACCGCGTGGACGGGCGACAACCGCAGCGTCTGGACTCACCTTCGCACCGCGATCCCTCAGCTCTGCACTCTCGGTATGTGCGGAATGACATTCGTCGGAACGGACATCGGCGGATTCATTCAGGACACGACCCCCGAACTGCTGACCCGCTGGGTGGAAGCGGCCTGCTTCTCGCCTCTCTTCAGGAACCACTGCGACAAATGGGGCCGCCGTCAGGAGCCGTGGATGTTCGGCGAGGAAACGACGGCGATCTACCGCAAGTTCGTAAAGCTCCGCTACGCGTTCATCCCCTACATATACGACCTCTTCTTCGAGGGAGAGAAAACGGGACTCGGCGTTATGCGTCCCCTCGCGCTCCACTATGAGAACGACCCGAAGGCTCTGCGCTGCAACACGGAATTTCTCGCGGGCGAGAATCTTCTCGTCGCACCCGTCGTCGAACCGGGAGTCGTCGAGCGCCTCGTATACCTTCCGAAGGGCGACTGGTACGACGTTAACACGGGAAAGAAGATACGCGGCGGAAAGTCGATCATTGCCTCCGCTCCTCTCGACGTCCTTCCGATGTACGCGAAAGCCGGCTCCATCTTCCCGAACTACGAGGAGATGAACTACGTGGGCGAGAAGAAGCTCGACCGCCTGATCCTCAAGGTCTACCGCGGCAACGGCGAATACTTCCACTACGAGGACAACGGCGAGGACTTCGCATACAGGCAGGGCGAGTACAACAAATACCGCTTCACCGTCACCGAAGACGGCACGTTCAAAGGAAAACTCGTTCACGACGGATACTCGAAGAAATACAAGACGTTCATCATAGAGTTTGAAGGAAAGACCTACAAAGTCAAGGCAGCTAAGGAATTTGAGATCAAGCTGAAATAAGACTCGGAGGAAATATGATATACTTTCGTTCGGACTACAGCCAGGGCGCGCACCCGAGGGTGATGGAGGCGCTCGCGGCGACGAACTTTGAGCACACCGACGGCTACGCGATAGACCGCCACTGCGAGTGCGCCGCGGAAATGATAAAAGCTCTCATAGGAAGACCCGACGCGTCCGTTCACATGATGATCGGCGGAACTCCCTGCAACGTGACGGTGATCGCGGCGGCGCTCCGTCCTTACGAGACGGT
>CADBTH010000008.1 GCA_902797495.1 uncultured Ruminococcus sp. | reverse complement strand
CTGGGCGCGTCGTGTCGCTCTCCTGGTGTTGGCTTCTCGTTCTTCTTCTGTCACCGATGACGATCGATCTTTATCATCAGAATGAACAAGATCAAGAGGATCAGCAACAGGAACGAGACAATCGGGATTAAAGATAGGTCGTGAGAATTCACAGACTGAAGCAAGACGAAGTCCTCCGTGTTCATAATCTGGAACGTATTTAGCTCTCGCCTTTTGGAGTGCAAAATTTTCAGAAACTCGTCCCGGAATAAAAGTAGTATCTGCTGGGTAGCTGAGTGATGACATAATGTCACATTAATCAAGTATATGAAGACTTGCAGAATAATGCGGCGCTTCGCGCCTCAGAACTACGGCGGCGCGCCGCCTCGCTCACTGCTCCGCAGGTCGCACCGGCGGCTTTGTTCGGCTGACGTCAACGTGCATTCCGGCTCGACCGTTTGCGCGGTAAGCCCGCCCGCTCCGTCTGCGGCTCGCTATCGCTCCGCCGCATCCGTCGCATCCCTCGCGGCATCCGCGCGGTGCATCGGTCTTGTCGTCGTACCGGCTCTGCGCTGTGCGCTCCGCCGCTCCTCCAAGCCCTGCGCCGCACTTAGCCGCTCCCTGATGAGGTGCAGCATATTGCCCCCCTCCGCCCCCCGTCCGGGGGGAACGCTGGGTTCCGCGAGGGGCCCCCAACGGCGCGCGCTTGAAAGCAAAAGGGCGCGCTGTTAGCGGCTCGTTGTTCAAGCAGGGGCTTTGCCCCCGCAGGAACTCGCCGCGTATACGCGCGCCACACCACAATTACAAGGGCGCAAGGCCTACAAAATGCGGAGTTTTGTCTTAGTTCGTCGCCTCCGCGGTCTTCAGGTCGGCGTGGCGTTTCCATGGTGGGTCGGCGTTCTCGTGGGTCGCCGCGCCGCCGAAGTCCGCTTCGGCTTATAAGGTTTTCGATACAGACAAAACTCGCATTTTGTATAATTGGGTGTATTTTTATATAGGGCAGATAGGGCTCTTCCCTTGATCCGCTTACTTCGATCTTCGGTCAGGCGCGCCGGTTTCACGCCGCTTGCGAACGTCACACGTCGCTGCAGTTTTCTTTATGCAGTTTGTTTCTTATATTACTGTACTTATTCTTTGTAGCGATCCCGCCTCTGATGTGTCTTTCACTTTTATTTTTGTAAAGAACTCTCGCCGCTTCGTTATACAGCGCTCCGTTTATGCTCTTCAGCTTCTCCGTTATATCCTTATGTACGGTGGATTTGCTGATGCCGAACTTATTTGCAGTATTTCTGACGGTAGCCTCGTTCTTTACGAGATATTCGGCTAATATTTCACATCTTTCACGTTCAGGACCGTGTATGAGCATCATATCACCTCACTACAATTACTGTCGTATTATATGATGCTCTGTTTATTATTAGTACGGTCTTATCTCTATAAATATGAACAAATTGTGAATTACTTGAGCATGACCTGGCCGCCGGTTACCGGGATAGCCTGACCGGTCTCGTATTTCTGATCTATTATGTAGGATATCGCAAGGCAAACGTCTTCCGTCCTGCAGCCTCTTCCGAGCGGAACTTTCGCTTCGTAATAGCGTCTGACGTCGTCAACCGTCTTGGCTCCCGGTACTTTCCCTGCTTTGAGATACAGTACGAAAAGCCCTTTTTCGGGGTCCGACCACAGAGGACCGTCGAGGAAGTTTCCGGGACAAATAGCGTTGACTTTGATGCCGTAAGGTGCGAGCTCGAGCGCGAACGACTGGGTCAGCCCGATACCGCCGAACTTACTTCCCGCGTAAGCGAAGTTCTTGTTGCTTCCTTCAAGTCCGGATTTCGAGTTGATCTCGATGATATCGAACATGATATCGGGATTCACTTCCCTCTGTATCTTCATTATCTGAGACGCGTACTTTGCGCAGAGGAAATATGCGTTATAATTAACGTTCTCAACGAGAGTGAACGCTTTGAGCGTCATCTCGTCAAGGCTTCCGGCTCTGACGATACCGGCGTTGTTTACGAATATATCGAGACCTCCGAAGCGAAGTACCGTCGTCTCAACGAGCCCTTCAACGGACTCTTCTTTAGTAACGTCGCAGAAAACCGCGAGAGTCTCAACGGAATTCTTCTTACAAATAGCTTCCGCCGCATTTCTTGCACCGTCGGAATTCATATCCGCTACTACGACGTAAGCTCCCTTTGACGCGAGATAATCCGCGATACCGAATCCGAAGCCCTGCGCGCTTCCGGTCACGATCGCGACCTTTCCGGAGAGAGGTTTTTCGCCGTCACACGGAGCTATAACGAAAGCGCCGGCTCCCTTGACGCAAACCTTTTTAAACGTGAGTCCTTTGAGAGTCTGAAGGTCCTCTTCCGCAATAGTTATTGCGCTGTCCTCCGTATCCGGAGTATATCTTACCGTTACTTTCCCGTCGCCGTTCCCGTATAAAAATCTGAGTTTCGGCGCTATTTTCGCTGCGTTTTTCATGTTATCTCCTTTTCCCGAATCCGCCGACGCTTGAATAGAAATCTATCCTCGTGTCGAGCGAATGCCGTCTGTTTTTATGTGAAAACATTGAATCTTCAATATTCTCCGAAGCGCTGATCTCGTGACCGATCAGGGCGTAGGTAGCTTTCTTTAAATGCCTGAATTCGGGCTTTGCGAGCGCCTCGCAGATGAACGACTGTCTCGGCTGATTGATGTCCTCTCCGCTTATCTGGAAAAGTCCGTGTTCGCGGCAGAGGCGCATAACTCGTTCAAGCTGCTCGGGAGTGTTTCTCGAGGGCATATAAGTCACGCCGTCAAAGCCGAGGCTTTCGAGCTCGTCGAACAGCATATTCAGGTAATCGTCCTCAAATTTCTGAGCCTTCTTATCTCCGGTCGGGCTCTCGCCGACGTCGCCGAGATAAGCGTACGCTGAGATCGCTCCGACAGTATCGCAAAGGACGATAAAGTCTTTGACGTTAAGAAGCTCGTCGTCGGCGTCGATATAAACTTTTTCGATCAGCGAGCTCTTTAGGACTCCGAGCAGATCGTATTCAAAATACTTAGGCGGGGCGTCGAGCAGGCTCGCCTTCTTCTTATCGGGAATAACATTTCCGATGAGCTTTTCCGTGAGAGAGACGGTCTCCCCGCGCTCTCTTCCCTGCACAAGCTTTTTAACGAGCGCAAACAGAACGTGTCTCTCCGTCACGCTTCCTCCCTTATCATATGCGGACAGCGGAAGGACGTCGTTTTCAAAAGACAATCTGAGACCGTGTTCCGCGCACAGATCGTTGATCTTTTCGCACATCTTTTTGTTGCGATCGTTTCTGAGTTCTCTTTTTTTGCTCAGAACCGTCTCAAGATCGTCGAGGCACTGATGAGGGATACCGTGCATAGCAACGTACGCGCAGGAGATCTGATCGGGGTTGTTGAGCCTCTTGCCGTAAAGTCTCGTTCCCTCGACGGAAACGCGAAGCTCGCATCCGACGGTAACCGGCATACCAAGTATCTTACCCGCTTCGAGGAATTCTCTCGCACCGCCGACGCTGTCGTGATCCATGATGCCCGCGGTCGAAAGTCCCGCTTTCCACGCTTCGTATACGGCGGCAGACGGAGTGTACGGCGAGAAGGAATACGTCGTATGGATATGATTGTTGACGTAATCGGTCCTTGTCGGCATGACGGAAATGCCGGACAGGTGCATCTTATATAACTCGGAGAGCGCATAGAGGCGCTCTTCGGGAGTCGCTTTCATATTATACAGTTCACTTCTGAAATTCTTGATCTCGTTCAATTTCAACAACCTTTCCGGTCATATATTTATAAGCATTTTTATATAACTCGCGCTTATTCTTCGCATATTCCGAATCGAATGCATAGTTCGATTTTCTGATCCCTCTGAGCAGAACGTTTTTCGGCGTTTCCTCGGGGTCTATCAGCTCGATCGCGTCAGTTTTGTATCCGTTCGCTTCGAGCTTTGCAAGTCTCAGCGCATCGGTCGCAGCCGCTGCGATCTTCTGCTTCAGAATAGAATAATCGGATATGAATGAGAGCTCCGGGCAGTCCATGATCCTGAACATTTCGTGCTGGCAGCAAGGGGTCGACAATATCACCTTCGCTCTGTTTCTTACGGCGAAATCGATGACGATATCGGTCGCCGTGTCGCAGGCGTGGAGCGATATCACAAGGTCGGGAGCCTCGTCCGTCTTCATAGCGGAAATGTCGGAGCATACGAAGCTCATTCCGTCGTATCCGAGTTTTTTCGCAACAGACGAACAGTATTCGATAACGGACTTTTTAAGATCAACGCAAACCATCTCGACGTCGCGTCCCTCGCGTTCTGTCAGATATGCGTAAACGACGAAGCTGAGATAGCTTTTTCCGCAGCAAAGGTCGTACACTTTTATGGCGCCGGACTCAGGCAAATACTTCATAACGTCCCTTACCTGCTCGGCGAACCTGTTTATCTGACGGAATTTGGACTGCTTCTTATCGTGGACTCTTCCCTGCCTGTCCGATATTCCGAGCTCCGTCATAAACGGCTCGCTGCCGTCGAAGATATAATTCTTTACGTTGTCGTTGCCGGAAACGACGGGAAAGAGCGCCTTCAGCTCCTTTCCGAGCTTATAAGACGTATTTACGACTCCTTTTGACGATACGAGAAGAGTCGCGGTGCCGTCGGTAAAGGTCGCCTGGCAGTTTTTCGAGCCGAGAGACAGTATCTGTGAAATTTTGCTGACGACGCCGTCCGGCGCGACGTTCTCGTGTCTGACACGTCCTTCGGTCAGAAAGTATTCGAACTGAAGGATTACTCCGTCGCGCGTCTCTTTGGGAACGCCTTTTACTTTCGTCACGTCTCCCTTCGGGAACCTTGAGAAAGTGACGTTGATAAGTCTTCCGTCCGAAAATGAATCTCTGACGGTTTCACAAAACTTTTCGGTTTTCCGTTCGTTCATTATTTTTCAGCGTCTCCGTCCGTCCCGTGCTTCGAAAAGCTGATCTTGGACTCGGTGTGATTATACAGTTTTTTAATGTTCGATCTGTGCTTTATAACAACGATCACAGCGACGAGAACGGCGAATATCACGCCGAAGTATTCTTCACCCGGAGCTTTGAAAATAGCTAAAAAGTTCGAGAGTATGATCGGGTAAACGATCACGCTGACGATCGATCCGAGAGATACGTATTTCGTACCTATGACGATTATCAGGAAAATTACGAAGCAGGCGAGGAAAGTCGGCAGATTCGTGAGCGCCATCAGCGCCGCGACGGTCGCAACGCCCTTTCCTCCCTTAAACTTGAAGTAGAGCGGGAAAATGTGGCCAATGACGCAGAAGAAACCCGCCATATACGCGCCGTACGATCCGAAGATGAGTGAACCCGCTATAACGCAGATCGCCGTTTTGAGGCAGTCGAGGAAGAACGTCGCAAGTCCCGCGGCCGTGCCGTGAGTTCTGAGCATATTCGTGGATCCCGCGTTTCCGCTTCCGTGAGTTCTGATGTCATCCTTATAGAGGATCTTTGAAATGATGATGCTGAAATTGACGCTTCCGATAAGATAACCTATGATCGCGCAAGCAACGAAAGCGAGGACCATTATCAGCTTTTCTTTTCCCGGATAACCGGGGATCAATACTTTCTCAACGAGATTAAATCCAAAACGAACCATACAAGAACTCCTTTACTCTTCTTCACCTTTTTGGCGAACGACGATTCTAACGGGGGTGCCTTTGAATCCGAACGTTTTTCTCAGACAGTTTTCAAGATACCTCTGATAGGAGAAATGGAACAGTTCGGAATTGTTACAGAATGTCACGAACGTCGGAGGAGCGACTGACGTCTGAGTCATATAATAGATCTTCAGTCTTCTTCCCTTGTCTGACGGGGGCTGAACTCGGTTGACCGCGTCTGCGAGGACGTCGTTCAGCATACCGGTCGTAACTCTCATAGTCGTCTGATTATAGACGTAATTGATCATCTCGAACAGTCTGTCGACGCGTTGTCCGGTCTTCGCGGAAATGAATAGTATGGGTGCGTAAGTCATATAAGAAAGCGCTGTGTACACGTCTTTCGTGAAGGAGTTCACGCTGTCGTTGTCCTTCTCGATGCTGTCCCATTTGTTTACGGCGATAATACACGCTTTGCCCGCCTCATGCACGATACCGGCGATCTTTTCGTCCTGCTCGGTGATGCCCTGGGACGCGTCGATCATAAGAATACAGACGTTTGCGCGTTCGACAGCCATCTTTGCGCGAAGAACGCTGAACTGCTCGATACGGTCGTTCACGCGGCTTTTGCGCCTGATCCCCGCGGTGTCGATGAAGTTATATTTGCCGTGCTCGTTCTCGAATCTCGAGTCGATCGCGTCTCTCGTAGTACCGGCGATGTCCGATACGATCAGTCTGTCGTCGCCGAGTATGCGATTTATAAGAGAGCTCTTTCCCGCGTTCGGCTTTCCTATCACCGCAACGCTTATAGCGTCGTCGTCATCGTCTCCCTGATCGGGTATCTCGGGAAGCGCCGCGATAACGGCGTCGAGCATATCTCCCGTACCGGTTCCGTGGATAGACGAGAGGGCGATCAGATCGTTCTCAAAACCGAGCTCGTAAAACTCGTAGAATTCGGGCGGCAGATTTCCTATCGCATCCGTCTTGTTGATGCAGGGGATCACGGGCTTTCCGCTCTTTTTGAGCATCACTGCGATATCGCGGTCGTCTGCGGTAACGCCGCTTCTCACGTCGCACATAAACAGAATAACGTCCGCCGTGTCTATGGCTATCTGCGCCTGCTCTCGCATTTTCTTCAATATAACGTCGTCGGTCTTCGGCTCGATGCCTCCCGTGTCGACAACGATAAATTTCTTTCCGCACCATTCCGTCTCGCCGTAGATGCGGTCACGGGTGATGCCGGGAGTATCTTCTACTATAGCTCGCCGCTCGCCGATTAGTTTGTTGAAAAGAGTGCTCTTTCCGACGTTCGGGCGGCCGACGATCGCAATTACCGGTTTGTACATAATTTCTCCGTTTCTATTCGCCGAGGAGCGAAAACAAAAAATCAGCCCCGTCGTTTTCTGCGAATCTTATCTTTACCCCGAGCTTTTCGGACAGTCCCTCCGGAGTCTCTCCGCAGAGGAAGAGGTCCCCTTCCGCTCTGAGCATCGTTCTCGAAAGAAGCAGTTCATCGCCGAGATCGCGGCATGATAGCTGATCGTAAAGATCGACTCCGGTAAGCAGACCCGTGACGGTGACTTCTCCTCCGAAATAATTGTTTTTTATCTTATAAACTCTCACTCTGATACCGGGGCATTTCTCAGACAAAGCGCGGCAGCAGTCCGTGATAAGTCCGTACGCCGCCTCTCCCGTTGCAACGGAAACTTCGCGGACGGTCTTTTTGTCATCCTCCGTCAGGGTGAGCATCGCGGTCATGAACTCATGCTCGAACGACGAGAGCATACCGACTCCGTTCTCGATCTGAGTGAACTCCTCCCAGTATTCGTACGGAGGAAGTGGCGTTCCGGATTTCACGTAGAATTCGTCGGATGCGAAAAACATATGAGTTCCGAACTTTTCGAAGCACTCGTTCGCAAAAGCGGTCACCTGATCAATAACTTCGCGGCATTCGTCGGAAGTGAAAGGTTCGAGCGGATAAAGACCGTCGCGGTATGCGGTGAGTCCCGCGGGAACGATCGATACGCTCTCCATCTGCGGATACATCTTTGCAAGGTCGCGCATCGTTTTCGAAAGGTTCTCGCCGTCGTTTATTCTGCGGCAAAGGACTATCTGTCCTCGCATGGCGATACCCGCTTCGTGCAGAACGTTGAGGTATTCGAGAACTTCGCCCGCTCTCGGGTTGACCATCATCTTACGCCTGAGTTCAGGGTCTGTCGTGTGTACCGAGATATTCACGGGAGAGATATGCATCTCAATGATCCTGTCGATATCCTCTCTCGTTAGGTTAGTAAGCGTGATGTAGTTTCCGTGCAGGAAGGAGAGTCTCGAATCGTCGTCCTTGAAGTAAAGAGATTTTCTCATACCCTTCGGGAGCTGATCTATAAAACAGAAAATACACTTGTTCACGCAGTGCATCTTCTTGTCCATCAGAGGAGTTTCGAATTCAAGACCTATATCGTCATATACGTCCTTGCGTATGCTGAAGTTCCTCTCTTCTCCGTCGCGCGTGACGAGGATATCGGCTCTCTCTTCCGCGAGATAAAATCTGTAATCGAGTACGTCGGTGATTCTGTGACCGTTGATAGAAACGAGAATATCGCCGGCCCTGATGCCGGCTTTGTCTGCCCTCGAATGCCTTTCAACGGATTTGATCTTAACCATTTCGTACTCCCGCGCGCCGCGGCGCGCAATTATTACTTTTGTATCTTATATATTATACAACATATATATATAAAACGCAAGAAAATCCTATTAAAAATTTTCTCCGGCATCATTCGACGCCGGAGATGGAATTAGTGCTGTACGGGGAATTGATCGATCTCGCCCGCCAAAAATCTTCTGAGATAAAGAACGTCCTTCATATCGACCTTTTTGTCGCCGTTAACGTCGGCGAGCACCGGGTCGAGCTCTCCGTCGTAAACAGCTCCCGCAACCGTCCTTCGGAGCAGCAGAACGTCCTTGAGGTTGACAGAGCCGTCGTTGTTCGCGTCGCCGTAAAGGATAGCGGAGAATTCTTTAACAGTCACCGTGCCGTGCTTAAGGGCGGGATAAACGTAGTTGCCCTCGTCGTCCGAGAAAGACCTCAGTCCGTATGACGACGAAAGAAGAACGTCTCCCGAGACTCCGCTCTTTACGTAGATCCTGCAGGTGAGCTGCGCTTTATCGGGGTCGTTTCCGGCAAGAGAAAACATGACGGAGTCGCCGTTTGTGAAAAGATCGGCAACGGCGCTATCGTTCGAAATCACCTCAAGGATCTGAACCTTTGAACTGTCATATACAAAGTTGAAAGACGCGTGTCTCACACCGGAGGGATTTGTAAACGTGACCGGAACGTCAACGGTGCTTCCGGCAGACGCGGTTACGTTCGATATCTTTATCAGAGGATCTGACTGTGTCGGGATACCGAGTACGGTTTCAGTGTAAGTGTAACCGCAAAACGTGCACAGCTTATCGATGCTTCCTTCCGATTCGGTCGTTGCCGGAGTCAGAATAGTTGTAAAAGTATGATCCTTCTTGGGTATCTCACGCGTTACGTACTCGCCGCAAGTCGGGTCTGAGCAAAAGACTTTTTCAAGTCCGGTACTCGTGCAGGTTGAAGGCGTCACGGTCTCGTGCACGCCGGTGAAATCGTGCTCGTGAAGCTTTTCCACAGTAAAAGCGACGTCCGTGCCCGCGGTCATATAATCCCCGGCCTCTTTGAGAGGAGAATTCATCGAGTCTACTCTCACAGTGTAGGAACCGTCCTGAAGAGCAAGACCGTAACTTGTTCCGGTTACGGTTGATGAAGTGACGCTGCAGTTTCTGCCGACGTCGAAGATCGTAACGAAATAACTGTCGGCAAAATCAACGGCGTTCCAGGAGATCATCGTGATCTCTCCGCTCTTACCCGCGGCGACCGTAGGAGTTACCGCGGCGGGAAGAGATGCGGGAACGAGAGTCCATATCTGTGTTGCGGCGCCGGTATACGTGAAGACTTTCACAGAGTCTCCGGACAGATCCATAACGAGATCCGTCACCTGGCAGCTTCTGAGAACGTATCCGTCGTCGACTACGTCAAAGTACCATTCCTGAGACATACTGCCGGTGGGTTCGTAGAGAGTTACGTTCTTTCCGCTCTGTACTATATTAGCGTATATGTTTACTACGGGGCCGGTCGTGAATACCGGCTTCATAAGATATCCCGCGACTGACTTCGTCACGTATATTTTGAAGTAATCGTTGATAACAAGGTCGTCGACCGCGACGTCGGCGCCGTTGTTCTGCTGATGCGAAGGAACGGTCAGATACTTTCCCGTGCCGTTGTTTTTAAGATAATAAACGCCCTCCGCGATAGTCGAGTAAAGAGGCTCGTCGGGAGTTCCGCCGTATTTCGGCCAGTATACCGTTTTCGCTCTGTTTGCTCTCGGAACGTAAGCTGCGGACGTACACCTTTCAAAGAACTTCGCCCAGTTATATCCGGCGATATACGCGCCGTCAGCGGTGTTCGGGATACCCAGCATCTGAGCGTACGCGGTCTTTTCTCCGTTGAAAAGCTCATACTTCAGAAAGCACATCTGGCCGTATACCGTGGTGTAGTCGAGCCCGTTATCGGAGCAGTACTCTTTGAGCCCGTCGAGACGTCCCATGTGCCACATACAAAGCCCGTAGCTCGGAAGCCCGTCGACGTCGATGGCGTACGCCGTGGGATTGAAATTCGATTCTCCGTAAATACTCGAGAGAATGCCGCAGGCCTGCGCGTCGTTGAAGTTGAGTTCGTCCTTTATGAATCTGTACACCTGCTCTTCGACCGAGAGCGCTTCCGATCTGAACGAGAGCGCAGCCGGCGCGAACGCCATCAGCACGGAAAGAAGCAGACATATCAACCGTTTCTTTTTCATAATGCCCCCCTGTCTTTCGATAGGTCTATTATACTATAAAAAATATAAAAAGGCAATATATTTAAAAGCGAGTTTGATCTTTATCGCCGAGATACCGTCTGATCTTTTCAAGCGCGCTCTTCTCTATTCTGCTCACGTACGAGCGCGAGATCCCGAGACGGTCCGCGACTTCCCTCTGGGCGAGAGGCTTTTTGTTATTCAATCCGTACCTGAGAACGAGAATCGTCTTCTCCCTCGCGTCGAGTCTGTTTTTTATGTAATAAAGTGCTTTTGACGTTCTCATCTTTTTGTCGATCTCGTCGGCAATATTATCTTCAACTTTTATGATGTCGAGATAAGTCAGCGGATTCCCCTCCTTGTCGACGTCGATTGTCTCGTTTATGGAGACCTCTTTCGCAAGTTTCTTCTGTGAACGGAAATACATTAGTATTTCGTTCTGTATGCACTTTGCGGCGTATGTAGCGAATTTTACCTTGCACGAAGTCTTATATGTATCTATCGATTTTATGAGACCGATCGTTCCGATAGACAACAGATCTTCCGTATTCTTCTGCGTTCCGTAGTATTTTCTCACGATATGAGATACGAGCCTCTGATTGTGAACGATAAGTTTGTCTCTCGCCGACGTATCTCCGTCATTTCTGAATTTTTCAAAGAGTTTCCTCTCTTCATCCTCACCAAGTACCGGCGGGAAGTTAGTGGGTTGATTTGCGCTGAGGATAAAAAACGACGCGGCGCAAGCCGCGATCAGAAAATATAACATAGCAGCCTCCTTTTTACAGATTATATTCCGCGGCCGTGCAAATTCTGCTTGACCGTGGCTAAATTATCTGATAGAATTGATTTACGGAGGATTCAAATGAAGTACGATCTTATTATTTGGGATTTCAACGGAACTATCGCAAACGATATTTCTATAGGTATCGAGGCGGCGAACGTCGTTCTGTCGCGCAGAGGGATGAAGCTGATAACGAGTGTTGAAGAATACAGAAAAATGTTCTGCTTTCCCATAAAAAAATACTACGAAAAACTCGGGTTTGATTTTAAAAAAGAGCCCTACGAAGTACCTGCAAACGAGTGGACGGCGGAGTTCATCAAACGGGAGAACGGCATAACTCTCAACGAGGGTTGTCTCGACGTTCTCCGGTACGTGAAAGAGCGCGGAGTCAGTCAGATCATTATTTCTTCTTCCGAGATCACGATGCTGAAGCGGGAGGTCGAAATGCTCGGCGTGACCTCGTTCTTCGATTCGATACTCGGGAAAGGCGACAACTACGCTCACGGAAAGATAGATATGGCTAAAGAATGGGCTGCCGGTAAAGAATACAACGCGCTCTTCATAGGCGACAGCGTACACGACCTCGACACCGCGAGCGCGATCGGCGCCGACTGCATCCTCTTCACCGGAGGACACGACTCGAAGGAACACTTCGAGGGGATAGGAGTCAGGACGGTCGACAGACTTGACGAGATAATCGGATATCTGAACTGATGAAGAAACAAAAAACAGCCGTAAGGCTGTTTTTTGACTATTCAGTCATGAAGCTCCGCTTTTTCGCGGCTTCTGAACAGAAGAGATATGCACCATACTCCCGCCAGAGCGACGACGGTATAAATTATCCTTGCAAGCATCGTTTCCGCTCCGCCGCATATCCACGCTACGAGATCAAATCGGAAAAGACCGATGCTTCCCCAGTTGAGCGATCCGATGATGACGAGGATAAGCGCTATTCTGTCTAAAATCATAGTAACCTCCGTATTCGGATATAATACTGCTGATGTCAGCACTATTATTATTCCCGCGCGACGGACGATTAATATGTCATAATATTCTAATTATGTATTTTTTATGAATTTTTTTATAATCCGTTGCACTGGCAGGTTATCTGTTGTATAATATAAAAAAACTTTCGGAGGAAAAAACATGCAGGGTTTATCAAGCGCATTGCCGATCATTCTCCTTGTAGTTATGGTCGCATTCCTATATTTCTTTATGATCAGGCCGCAGAAGAAGCAGGAAAGAGAATTCAACAATATGCTCAACGACCTTCAGCCCGGCGACGAAATAACGACTAAGGGCGGTATTATAGGCAAGATCGTATCCATCAAGGAAGAAACGATGGTCATCGAAACGACGAGAGACAGAACGAAGATTCGTCTCTTGAAGTCTTCGGTCGCGAAAGTCGACGTAAAAGCCGAGGACGCAGAAGACTGAAACGGAATATAATCAAGATCTCCGCATAACATTTACCAAAGATGTTTGCGGAGGTTTTTTTATGCCGGTGATCAAAAAAAGCGTAAACTATAAAAAGATCTTAATCGCGTTCGCAGTATCCCTCGGGATAAGCGCAGTATGCGTGCTCGCCGCCGCGCTCGTATCATATCTTACGGACGATCCCGCCTCATACGTTCGGACGGCGGCTGTCGCTGCTCTTATCGCGTCCTCTTTTGCGAGCGGTATCGCCGCAGTGAGGATCAACGAAGGACTGATAGCGTCGGCTCCGATCGTCGGAATAATGCTCACTCTGTTTCTCGCCCTTATGTCGGTCAGTTTCTTTAAAAGAGAAAGCTCGGCGTCGACTTCTCTTTTTATGCACGCAGCGATACCGCTCATCTCTCTTGCAGGCGGTTTTTTAGCAAGAAAGAGAAAAAGCAGACCCGTTTCGGTAAAAAAGAAGCTGAAGCGCCGGCGTTAACAAACCGCGGCGCAACGAATATAATGAAATTGAGTTCAAATTACAGGAATTGAAAAGGACATGATAAAATGAGAATACTGATATTCGGCGGTGATGAAAGACAGATATCGACCGCCGTATATTTTAAAAACAAGGGAGCTGACGTCGGCATATTCGGAATAGACTCCGGGATACTGGAGAGGCACAGAGCGGATGATATGTGCGCAAAAACGTACACGGGATACGACGCCGCGGTGTTCCCTCTTCCGTTCTCAACGGACGGCGTGAGGGTAAACTGTCCGTTCAGTCAGACTGACTTCAACGCGGTAGACGTCTTCAGAACGATCGATAAAACGAGTCGCGTTTTCGCGGGTATGGCGGGGACGTTCTTTAAGAAAGCGGCGCGAGAGTACGGTATAAAGATCACAGACTATTACGAATCCGAAGCGTTTCAGATCAGCAACGCCGTTCCCACTGCGGAAGGCGCCATATGGACTTATATGAACCACAGTAAGAAGACCGTCTTTGATTCGAGTTTCGCAGTCTGCGGATGCGGCAAGGTCGGACGGTGTCTTTCGGACAGACTGTTCAAACTAGGAGGAGACGTCACGGTAGCCGCCCGCAGCGATAAGGACGTCTCATGGGCTGAGTCCGTCGGATTAAAAGGCGTGAATATCGAGAACTTTTTGAAGGACTGCGCAAAATACGACTGCATCTTCAACACGGTCCCGTGCAACGTATTCGACGAGAACGCCGCGAGGCTGATCGGTGAAAAAAGTCTGTATATAGAACTCGCTTCGAAGCCTTACGGGATGAACGAAAAGTGCGCATCGATTCTCGGAAACCGACATATTCCGGCGCCTTCTCTTCCGGGCAGGACCGCGCCTGAGAGCGCAGGGATAATAATCGCAAAAACTATTGAAAAATATTTGTGACGGGGTATATTTATGATCGGATACGGTATATGCGGTTCTTTTTGCACACACGAAAGATCGCTCCGGGCTCTTGAGAAGATAGCTGAAAAATATGACGTCATCCCGATCGTGACGCCGATCGCTGCCGAAACCGACACGAGATTCGGAAAAGCGCGCGACCTGCTTGAGCGCGTCGAGAAGATATGCGATAAAAAAGCCGTCCGTACCGTGAAGGACGCAGAGCCTCTCGGGCCTGCCTTTCCGCTCGACTGTATGGTCATCGCTCCTTGTACAGGAAATACGCTTGCGAAGATCGCCTGCGGAATTACGGATACTTCCGTGACTATGGCGGCAAAAGCGCATATGAGGCACGAAGGACGACTCGTTATCGCTCTCGCAACGAACGACGCCATGAGCTCCAATCTTCAGAACGTTGCAAAACTGCTCAATAAAAAGAACGTGTATTTCGTGCCTATGAAGCAGGACGATCCCGTCTTGAAACCGCACTCGCTCGTAGCAGACTTCACTCTTCTGGAAAACGCGATCGACTGTTCGTTCGGAGACGTGCAGCTGCGTCCTCTGTTCATATAAAATACGCGGCTGATCTTCAGCCGCGTATCGTCTATTTAAGCTCTACTACGGTAACTCCGTAATCTCCTTCTCCGTACTGTCCGGCTCTGAACGATTTAACCCGTTTGTCGGACTTGAACATCTTCCAAAGGTGATTTCTGAGCGCGCCGGTACCCTTGCCGTGAATGATCGTCACGGACTTGACCGACGCCATCTGCGCGTCGTCGAGGTACTTGTCAACGTCGATCCAGGCCTCTTCTCCGGTCTGACCTCTGACGTCGAGGGATATGCTGAATCCTCCCGATACCTTTGCGCTGAACTGTCTCGATTTCTTATCGGGTTTATCGTCTCCCCCGGATTCGTCGAGAACGAGGTCGGAGCAGGAAACGCGCGTCTTGATGATACCCATCTGAACTTCGACGTTTCCGTTTTTATCCGGATCCGAGAGAACGACGCCTTTAGAGCCGAGAGATTTGTGGATAACGCGGTCTCCCTTTTTGAGTTCTCTCGGGAGAACGTAATCGGAATAATCGTCTCCCGCGACCGGATCAAGTTCGTCACCTGCTGCGCGAAGCTTCGACTTTATCTCCCGCTTTGCTCTGGCAAGATTTGAATCGAAGTCTTTTGAATTCTTATTCCGTTTGATCTCGTCGAGCTCCGCAATGATGTAATCGCTCGTAGCTCTCGCGCTGTCGATTATAGTTTTTGCTCTTCTCTTCGCTTCTTCCGCTTCCTTTTCCGCGCCTCGGAGCTTTTTCTTCAGCTCCTCCTCGGCTTCCCTTGCCGCAGTCTCGGCGCTTTCGCGTATGCGGCGTATCTTTTCTTTTTCTTCACCGAGTTCAAATCTCTCGCTCTCGAGCTTCGATATGACCTCTTCAAAGCTGCGGTTTCCTGCGTCGACGTAACCCGACGCGCGTTTTACTATATGCTCCGGCAGACCGAGCTTTTCCGAAATCGCAAAAGCGTTCGATTTACCCGGCGCTCCGATTATAAGCCTGTAAGTCGGCATCAGAGTCTCGACGTTGAATTCGCAGGAAGCGTTGCAAACACCGTCAGTTTCTATCGCGTAAGCTTTAAGCTCGGCGTAGTGAGTAGTTGCCGCGCAGAGCGCGCCGCACAGTTTGACTTCCTCGAGGATCGCCATAGCGAGCGCCGCGCCCTCGACCGGATCGGTCCCCGCTCCGAGTTCGTCAAAGAGAACGAGTGAACGGTCGCTCATTTTGTCTATGATATTGACGATTCCCACCATGTGAGAGGAAAACGTGGAGAGGGACTGCTCGATACTCTGCTCGTCTCCGATATCGGAGTAGATCTCGTCGAACATACAAACGCAACTTCCGCTCTCGGCGGGGATATGAAGTCCGGACTGTGCCATTGCGGCGAAGAGCCCGAGAGTTTTAAGCGTGACGGTTTTACCTCCGGTATTCGGTCCCGTTATCACGAGCTGCGAATAGTCGCCTCCGAGGGAGACAGTTATGGGAACGACGCGCTTAACGTGCAGAAGAGGATGTCTCGCCTTGATAAGGCTTATCTCGCGCTTTTCGCTGATGACCGGTTCTTCGCCTTCCATCTTATATGACAGGTCTGCCTTTGCGAAGATAAATGCGAGATCGGTTATGTTCAGATAGTCGAGATTTAAATCCTCCGTCTTTTCTGCGACTCTCGCGGAGAATTCGGCGAGGATGCGTTCGATCTCGTGCTTTTCGAGGCTTTCGAGAGTCTTCAGTTCGTTGTTTGCTTCAACGATGGCCGACGGCTCTATGAAGAGGGTCGCGCCTGAGGACGATACGTCGTGGACAAGCCCCTTGACCTCGTTCTTGTACTCGGCTTTTACGGGTATGACGAATCTGCCTCCGCGGGTCGTAACTATGTTTTCCTGTAGATACTTCGACATGGACGACGCGGATACGTACTTCTGGAGCGTTTCGTTTATCCTGATATTTACGTTCCTCATCTTGCGTCTGATATCCGCAAGCGCGGGAGACGCCTCGTCCGCTATCATATCCTCGGAAATGATGGCTCTTGTGATTTTTTCCTCAAGCATACGGTCGGGGATGAGCCGTTCGAAAATATCTTCGATCGAAACTCTGAAATTCCGCTCGCCTCTTATATAGTCGAGCAGACTTCTCGAAACGCGCAGAACTTCGGCGACGTCGAGCAGCTCGCGCGGAGTCAGCACCGCGCTCTTTTCCGCTCTGTCGGCGATCTCCCTTACGTCGACGATCTTTCCGAAAGAAGGGAGTCCTTTGATACCGGACAGTTTCTTCGCTTCGGTAGTCTGTAAAAGAGAGCGCCTTGCGACGACCTCGTCTGAGGTGGGCTCAAGACGCCGCGCTTTAGCTTTTGCGCCGTCAGTCGCGCAAAGATCCGCAAGCATTTCTCTGATCTTATCAAATTCAAGAGTTGTTAGTGCTTTGTTGTTCATTTCAATCCTTAATTAAAAAGTGATTTATAGAATCCGAGAGTGTAAAAATCCTTTTCAAGATGACACGAAAGATACTTTTCGCAAAAGTTTGAAAGCAGTTTCATGTCGTCCTTGAGCGTGAATGACAAAAACCGTTGTATCGGAGCTTCCTCAAGAAATCTGAGCGCCGACAACGTCGCTTTTGAAAGAGGAAGAATGACGGACGAGGAAGTGATACCCGTCTTTTCCGACGGCAAAGTCATGCAGTCGGAGCATATGAGCGTGCCGGAAGCGGCGTCTATAAAAGAATCGTCTTCGGGTTCCCTGTGACAGACGGAACAAAATGATATTTCGGGCATATATCCCGAAACGACCGCCGATTTGAATTCGTACGCCGCCTTCACCTTTTCGGGTTCGTGATCCTTATATGCGAGCGCGTAAAGAGCGTTCAGGGTCAACTTCAGAAGCGCGTTATCCTCAACTCCTTCGAGGGATAATTCGTTTGCGATATCGCAGATGTACGACGCGAGAGAGACTTTGATAAGGTCCTCCCTGATCGGATAGAAATCGTCTATCAGCTCGCTGTCGAAGAGATAGAAATACTTTGTCGAGCGACGAAGCCCGAAACTTGCGTACGTAAACGGCTCGGAGACCGACATGAATTTGCTCTTCAGGCTCTTGCCGCCTTTAACGGACGCGCTGATCTTTCCTTTGTCCTCGGTCATTATCGTCAGGATCTTGTCGTTTTCACCGAGGTCGGAGGCTTTCAGTACGAGCCCTTTTACGTTGATCTCTTCCATCGATCCGTTACTCACCTTTTTTCTGAACGAATCCGAAATCCGCGAGGTTATAATCGCTGTCGCGCCATTTTTCCTTTACTTTCACCCACAGGTCGAGATATACCTTCGTGCCGAAAAACGCTTCCATATCTTCTCTTGCGAGGGTTCCGATCTTTTTGATCATCGCTCCGCCTTTGCCGAGGATAATTCCCTTGTGAGAAGATTTTTCGCAGAATATCTCAGCTCTTATATTTATCCTGTTCTCTTCTTCTTTAAACTCTTCGATAACTACCGCGGTTCCGTGCGGTATCTCTTCGGAGAGGAAACGAAGCAGTTTTTCTCTGATGATCTCGGACGCGATCTGCCTCTCGGTCTGGTCGGTCACGATGTCGTCCGGGAACATCCAATCCGATTCGTAAAGGAATTTTTCGCATTCTTCAAGAACGATATCAACGTTCTTACCCTTGGAAGCGCAGACCGGTACGTAGGAATCGAAATCGTACAGATCACTGTATTCCTTGATCGTCTCAGCGAGCTTTTCGCGGTTAACGAGGTCGATCTTATTGAGGACGAGAACGCAAGGCAGCTCGCTCTTCCTGATGCGGTCGATGAGTCCTTTTTCGATGTCTCCGGGCGAGTGTCCGGCTTCGGCTATAAGAATGACGGCGTCGGAAGAACCGACGGAGCTTCTCACCGATTTCATCATATACGAACCGAGCTTCGTTCTCGGACTGTGAACGCCGGGAGTGTCGAGAAAAACGTACTGACACTCGCCGACGGTATGTATTCCGCGAATCCTGTTTCTCGTAGTCTGAGGCTTCGAAGAGACTATCGCTACCTTTTCTCCGAGGATCGCGTTCATAAGCGTGGACTTTCCGACGTTCGGTCTTCCCACGATCGATATAAATCCGGTCTTTTTCATTACTGTTTCCTTATTTGTCAAGTTTAAGATTCTTTATTATCTCGTCCTGAAGCGAGCAGACGAACTCGTCCTCTTCTTCTG
Organism: uncultured Ruminococcus sp.; assembly: GCA_902797495.1. Taxonomy (GTDB): domain Bacteria; phylum Bacillota; class Clostridia; order Oscillospirales; family CAG-272; genus RUG14199. The sequence goes on along the minus strand of CADBTH010000008.1, from coordinate 9,669 downwards.
ATCTCTCGTGATCGAGCCCCAGAAGATGGAGCGTCGAATGAATGGCGAGGAAAGACACCTCGCGTTCGATACTGTGGCCGTATTCTTCAGCCTGAAGAGCCGCTCTGTCAAGATTTATCACGATATCTCCGAGCTCGTTCAGCTCTTCATCCGGCTCGTCCCCGTTTCTGAAATCGCAAAGCGGGAACGACAGAACGTCGGTCACGCTGTCGCGGTCTCTGTACTTCGCGTTCAGCTCCTTTATGTACGAGTCGCCGCAGAAAGTCAGAGAGATCTCGCAGTCATACGGAAAATTCATATAACCGAGAGTGGCTTTGACCGCGCGTCTGACGAGGTAGACGAAACGGATGGTGCGTTCCGTTTCTTTGAGCTTATTACTGTAATAGATCCTGAGGTTCATCTCTTACCCTCCTGTTCAGTTTTGCGTTTTGCCGACATTTTCTTAGCGTTTACGTTCTTTGATCTCGAGGCGTATTTATCGTAAGCCGCGATTATCTTCTGCACGAGTCTGTGACGAACGACGTCGCGGTCGGTGAGCTGAAAAATGCTTATATCGTCTATCCCTTCAAGTATCCTGACCGCCTGCGCGAGTCCGCTCTTCGCGTCGCCCGGGAGGTCTGTCTGCGTGAGGTCTCCGGTGACGACCGCCTTCGATCCGTTGCCGAGCCTCGTCAGAAACATTTTCATCTGTTCCGGTGTCGTATTCTGGGCTTCGTCAAGTATTATAAAGCTGTCGTCCAGCGTTCGTCCGCGCATATACGCGAGAGGCGCGATCTCGATCACTCCCTTTTCCATCAGCTTCTGACAGTTTTCAAATCCGAGCATATCGTAGAGCGCGTCGTAAAGCGGTCTGAGATACGGGTCGATCTTACTCTGAAGGTCGCCCGGCAGAAATCCGAGACGTTCTCCCGCTTCGACGGCCGGACGGGTGAGGATTATGCGGGACACCTCGTGAGCGCGCAGCGCTTTGACAGCCATCGTTACCGCAAGATACGTTTTACCGGTACCTGCAGGCCCGATGCCGAGTACTACCGTATTCTTCTTAATGGCGTCAGCGTACTTTTTCTGACCGACGGTCTTTGCGCGAACGGGCTTCCCTTTCGACGTGATGCAAAGGCAGTCTTCGCCGAACTCAGACAGATCGTCGAACTGTCCGTCCTTGACCATACTTATCGCGTAGTCGACGTTCTGATCGGTGACGTTCTCGTTCAGCGTAGCGATCCTTTTAACGTATGATATGCACTTATAAGCGGCGTCGCAATTCGTGTCTTCCCCGTCGATAACTATCGAGTCGCCGTATGCGCCTTCGGTACTCTTATTCGTTATTCTTACGTCGAACTCCGATTCGATCCTCTTAAGATATTTATCGTAACTTCCGAAGATCTTCGAGGTCACGTCGGAGTTGTCCGTTCTGATTATCCTTTTTATTGAACTCACCGTCCGTTCATTTTACTTCTATCGCTTTTTGTTCAGCTATGTCGGCCTCGCATACGACTTCGTATTCTCTAATATACGACGAATCGCTCTCGCTTTCCCTGAAGCTGACGCTTACAAGCTTGGCGCCGTCAAGCGTCGCCGAGAGGAGACGCGGATATCTCACTTCAAACTCTTCCGAGGCGTCGGAGTACGATAACTCTCGTTCTTCGTTTTCGTATTCTTTGTAAACGACCTCTTCCTTAAAAAACGGAAGCGGAAAGCGGCCGAACAAGCTCAGTCTTTCTTTATTATATATTGTATCATATTCGTTACGTGAAATTCTATAGTTTCCCGAAAGTTTTACACAGTTTTTGAAAAAAATAAGCTTTTTTTCGGTAAATTCTTCACCCGTATACTTCTTTTCATATGCGACCTTAGGTATCTCTATGGAAAAGTTACGCCGCACTTCGGCAAAAACTCTGCCGTCGGACGGAGCGAAACGAAGTCCGTCCTCGCCGCTCGTTATGATACCGCTTATAAGCAGTTCCCCCTCCGAGACAAAATCTCCGACCCTGACGACCGCTTTTCCGAATTCGGGTTCTATAGCGGTAATGATCCCCGATTCCGCCGCGACGACGTTCATAACGCCGGAGTGATCCTCCGTGTCAGGTATCGAAGCCTCCTTTACCTCGACGTTCGCCCACGTCCCTTTCATATTGACCGATATCCACGCCATGTCGTCAAATTTTCTCAGATAGTCGTTGTGAAGTTTATCGAAATCGGTCTTCTTAAAATCAGTGCCGTACGTAAAGCCGAGCGATTCGAGATTCTTAAGTACCGTCTCTTTCATCTCGCCGTCGCATCCGGCAACGTCTATCCTCCAGACAAGTCTTTGAGAGATAACGACCGTCAGGCAGAAAATTGCGGCTCCGACGTATATCCCCCACCTTTTGCCGTATCTTTTAAAAACGCGCGGAAGTCCTCGGACTGCGCCGATCCTGTCTGCAAACCGCGCGAGCTTTTTCGCGTCGTACGACCTTACTCTTATAACAAAGCTCTCGCCGTCCTCTACGATATCGAAACCGATCTTCTCTTTGATAAGAAAGTCTGCGGTCTCCTTTGTATTCTCTTTTGAGACTTCTACCGTATTTGTTCCGACGACGAGGTCGACGAGACGTTTAATTATCAAGATATATCACCTCCCGTATCAAGCCTTTCAGCGCCATCTGCCCGTTTATGAGGCTCTCCGGCTCAAGGTCTTCGCCCGTGATCACGACGTTCATTTTTCTGAAAGACAGAGCGATCCTCTCCTTACTGTATTCCGTCAGCTTCCTGCATCCCGATATCAGCGCGTACGAGTTTGAACGTATCTCGATCATGTCGTCGCTCAAAACGGTTTCGGCAAGATACTTCGCCCTTTTTATAAACCCGATTCCGTTACCTTTCTTCAAAGACACGAATATTTCCTCCCGTTCGGCGTATTTTATTATAGAGTTTTTTGCCGTCGGAATACGGTTCGCTGCCGACAGCTCAGACCGCCGCCGTTAATACATATATGAAAAGAATCTATATAATATTTACAGCCGCTCTCGCACTGTTGTTTTTGCTATATCCCGAAACCGTTTCATCGTCCGTTAAAAACGCTCTGTCGTTTTCCGCGGAAAAAGTCCTGCCGACTCTTTTCGGCTTCATGGTACTTTCTAAGCTGATCATCAGTTTTGACGGGGCAAGGTACGTCTATCCTCTGATAAGACCGCTCGCGTCGCTCCTGAGACTTGACCGAGACGAATGCACCGCGTTTATCGCCGGAAACCTTTGCGGCTTTCCGAGCGGAGCGTACGCGGCGGGCGAAGTGACGAAGCGCAGGAACTATTCTGAAATGAGGAAGACGACTCTGTTCGCACTATCGAACAACGTTTCCCCCGGGTTTGCAATATCTTTCGCGGGCGGCTCGATACTCGGTTCGGCTGAGGCGGGAATAATACTGTATCTGTCGCAGCTCGCGTCGTCCGTAATCATCGCGTGTATAATGAGAAGAAGGATACGTACCGAAAGAAGCGTCTGTGCAGATACCCCGAACGACGTAAACTTTTCGGAGGTTTTCTGCAACGCCGTGATCGACAGTTCCCGCGCGTGCGTATGTCTCGTCGGCTTCATCGCAACGTTTTCCGTTATCTCCTCGCTCGCGTCGACGTTTGCGGAAAAATACGGCGCGTCGGACGTCGCGATATCGTATATCAGATCTTTACTTGAGATAAGCGGAGGATGTATCTCCGCCTTTAGGCTCGATTACACGAACAGAGTCGCACTCGTCGCTTTTTCATGCGGGTTTTCAGGCCTTTCCGTTATATTTCAAAGCGCGGCGTATCTGATCAAGTCCGGGGTCAGAATATATAAGTATGTTATACTGAAGTTCGCTCAGGGTACCGTGTGCTCCGTTTTTTCAGTCGCCGCGATCAAATTGATTATGAAGACTTGATTTATTAAATGAAATATTATATAATAATATAGATAAACAAACGGAGGCAGGAAATGAAGAGCAAAAAATACGACATTGAAAAAATGTGCAGGACTTGCGAACACGCAGAGCTTCTCGTTGACACGGACGCCGTTCTTTGCGAACGTAAAGGGATAGTACGCGCAGACGGCGTTTGCCGTAAGTTCATCTACGACGTTCTGAAGAGAGTTCCGCCCAAAAACAACGTTTCCGCCCCTAAGCTCGATTACGTTGACATCGACGACGTAAAATAAGAAGGCAGTTTGATTCAATCGGCTATAGCAGCCTGATACGGAGGAAGTAAATTGATTATTGCACTTGAAGACGCCAAATACAAACTTTCCGGCTTTGACGCGAAGCTTCGGGAACTTGCAAGCGCGCTCAGAATAGACGAGCTGAAGCGCGACGCCGAAGAAATGGAAAAGCAAACGCTCGATCCCGATTTCTGGAGCAACGCGGAAAACTCGGCTAAGGTACTCAGAAACATAAAACAACTCAAATCGAAGATCGAAAACTACGAGAAGCTCGTCGCGAGAGTCGAAGATACTCTCACTCTCACCGAGATGGCTATCGAAGAGAACGATGAGAGCGTAGTTGACGAAATAACGTCCGAAGTACGCGAGATCGAAAAGGAAGAGGAACGCCAGAGGATAGAAGTTCTCCTCTCCGGAGAATACGACCGCAACAACGCGATCCTCAGTTTCCATCCTGGCGCTGGCGGCACGGAGGCTCAGGACTGGGCTCTGATGCTCTACCGTATGTACACAAGATGGGGCGAAAAGCACGGTTATAACGTTAAGCTCGTAGACTGGCTCGACGGCGAAGAAGCGGGTATCAAATCCGCTACGATCATGATCGAGGGTATAAACGCTTACGGATATCTCAAGAGCGAAAACGGAGTCCACAGACTCGTCAGAGTCTCTCCCTTCGACGCGTCCGGAAGAAGACACACTTCGTTCGCTTCCGTCGAAGTAATGCCCGAATTTGAGGACGACAACACGATCGAGATAAAGGACGAAGACCTTGAGATCACCGCTCACAGATCGAGCGGCGCTGGCGGTCAGCACATCAATAAGACTGACTCCGCTATCAGGATCCTCCACATCCCCACGGGTATCGTCGTAGGTTGTCAGACCGAGAGAAGCCAGCTTCAGAACAAAGAATACGCGATGAAGATGCTCAAGTCCAAGCTGATGGAGATCAAAGAGCGCGAAAAGCTCGAAAAGATCGACGACATCAAAGGCGTAAAGACTAACATCGAATGGGGAGCTCAGATCAGGTCGTACGTTTTCATGCCCTACACTCTCGTCAAAGACACGAGAACGGGATACGAAGACGGCAATATCCAGGCGGTAATGGACGGCGATATCGACGGATTCATCAACGCATATCTTAAGATGAACGCCGCTAAGCAATAACCATGAAAGAAGAGATTACAAGGTTTGCCGAGTCTACCGTATTTGAGGGGATGACCTCTGTCAGAGCCGTCATTTCTTCCGCAAGATCCGGCGTTTCCGACAGAAGGATAACGAAGGTCCTCATTGACCGTGACAAAGCCCGGTCAAGAAAAAACGACATCTCATATCTCAGGGCAGTTTCAGAGGAACTGTCCTTTGAAATTGAATACAAAGATCCTTCCGAGATAGACGAGATCACAGTCGGCAGCAGTCACGGCGGAGTTGTCGCCCTCTGTACAGGCAGAACGATCGGTCCTTTATCTGAAGCGAAGATCGCCGACGGCGGTTTTTACGTCATGATAGAAGGCATCGAAGACCCTTATAACTTCGGATACGCCCTGAGGAGCATATACGCGGCGGGCGCCGACGGCGTGATACTCACGCCGAGAAACTGGATGAGCGCCGCGGGAGTCGTTTGCCGCTCGTCTGCGGGAGCGTCCGAGTTGATACCTCTGTACGGATCCGATCCGTCTGAGGCTGTCGACTTTTTCAAAAGCAGAAATTACAAAACAGTCGCCGCGGGTATAAGGGATTCCGTCAGCGCATACGACGCCGATCTTAAACGGCCTCTGTTTCTCGTCGTAGGAGGCGAAAAAAGAGGTATCTCAAGAGCCGTGCTCGATAAGTGCGGCGCGGTAGTCCGACTCGAATACGGAAGAGAGTTCCGCGCTTCCCTGTCGGCGGCAAGCGCCGCGTCGATACTCGCCTACGAAGTACTGCGGCAAAACATTGAATAAAGCAAAAGCGTTCTTCAAAATGAAGAACGCTTTTTGTATATTATTGAGCGAATTGAGAAGAATAAAAACGTATCAATCAGAATTAGAGGTGATAATATGACGAAAGCAACGAAAAGAACGGCTAAAGGAGTCCTCGCAGGGGTAGTAGTAGGTTCGGCGGTATCCGCAGTCACAGTTTGGTCGATGAAACCTAAAACGAGCAAAATGATACGAAAGAAAACCGCAAAGGCGCTCGATACGATGGGAACGGTAATGCAGAATATCGCGGACTATACCAAATAAATGATTTGCGGGGATCATATCCCCGCAAATCATTTATTTGATTTCATCAAGACCGTCGAGAAGATCCTTGAGGTTCTTAAGATCTTCTTCCGTAAGAGTGATACCCTTACCCATTCTCTCATGAGCCTCGTCCCACGTTCTGAGGTCATAAACGGGCTCTCTGTTGTTCCAGCTGATCAGATTGAGTTCCTTGATCCATCCATTGTTGGGCTGAGATACGACACCGAGAGTTTTAACGATTTCATACTTGAATTCCGGCATGTTCATTCTCCTTCCATATAATTAAATTAATTAAATACAAATATTTCGGGCAGACCGCATTTCCACTTCAAGTCGACTTCTCCTTTGATCAAAGGAAGAATATACTCAAGAGCTGCGTCCGTTACGTTGTTGCCAGCTTCGTTTATAAATTCATCGGGAACTGTGCGAACTGCGTTTGCTATTCCCGAAATGTCCTTCGGCACGAATTTCACCGCGTATTCTGCGGAATCGTCCCTTTCGATAGACATCATGCAGGCGTTCGCTCCTTCGACCGCACAGGACGCCGCAGCGGCTCCGACGTTGAAGGATTCCGTAATGTCTGTTGCGGACGCCACGTGAGACGCGCACCTCTGAGAGATGTTGAGCTCGACAGAACGCACCTTGCATCCTATCTTTTCTTTTACGAAGAGTTCAAGGGCCTTTCCGGTACCGGAGAGATATTTGTGACCGAAAACATCGGCAACTCCGCTCTGCGTTCCTTCTCCGACGTATACGCCGTTCTTGTCCCTGAGTCCTTCGGAAACGGCTATCACGACGTTGGGGTGACGCTCAAGCGCGCTCTTAACGTCCTCGAGGAAGCTATCGAGCGAAAAAGCTCTTTCGGGAAGATATATATAGTCGGGAGCGAATCCGCTCACAAGTCTGCCGAGTCCCGAGGAAACCGTCAGCCAGCCCGCGTCGCGCCCCATGATCTCAACGATCGTTACTGCGGGCACCGTATATACCGCGCAGTCTCTGATGATCTCCTGAACGGTCGTCGCGATGTATTTTGCGGACGAGCCGAAACCGGGAGTGTGATCGGTACCGCAAAGGTCGTTGTCGATCGTTTTGGGAACGCCGATGACTCTTATATCGTAATCGTTTAATTCAGTATATTCCGATAATTTTGCAACTGTGTCCATAGAGTCGTTGCCGCCGATGTAAAAGAAATATCTGACGTCGTATTTCTTAAAGAGAGCGATCAGATTTTCATAGAACGAAGGGTCGTCGGCAGGCTTCGGAAGCTTTTTGCGGCAAGAACCGAGAGCGGACGCGGGAGTGTGAGACAAAAGCTTCAGCTTCTCTTCTGCGTCATCTCCTGAAAAAACGGCTGAAAGATCGATGAGCTGCTCTTTGAGAAAGCCCTCGATACCGTTTCTCATTCCGTATATTTTACCTATCTCATCACATTCGGATAATGACTTGATAACTCCGGCAAGACTCGCGTTGATAGCGCACGTAGGTCCGCCGGACTGTCCGATAACGGCGTTGCCGGTGAGTTTGTACATTTGGTCTCCTAATATTATATAATATTATAATATATATAAGTCTAACATACATATTTGATAATGTCAATAAGTCGCTAAAAAAAATAATAAAAACTTCTCCGTATACGACGTTTTTTTCGTTTTTAATGCTATAGAATCAACTTAAACAACTGTTAAGGAAGTGGTAAAATGAAGTGCATTGCCGAAATGATCGAATTCCGGACGGCAGACGGGATAATGAACGTAAAACTGAAGGGCGACATAGATCATCACAGCGCAAAGGCGATCAGAAACAGAATTGACTCGGAGCTCTTTATTTCAAGCCCGGAGGAGATACGCCTCGATCTGTCGGATATCGATTTTATGGATTCGTCGGGACTGGGTCTGATACTCGGAAGATATCAGGCGGCGACGGAAATGGGGATAGACTTTTCTCTGTTCGAGCCGTCGGAGTCAGTATGCAAAATACTGAAACTTTCAGGATGTGAAAAAATGATAAATATAGTAAGAAGGAAGCAAAAATGAAAAGCAAGAAAAGAATCGTAAATTCAGCTCTGCTCACTTTCCCCGCGCTCTCTCAGAACGAATCTCTCTCAAGATCCTTCATGTCCGTATTTCTGATGCAGGCAAATCCGACTGTCGAAGAGATCTCAGACGTAAAATGCGCCGTTTCCGAAGCCGTGACAAATTCTATAGTCCACGGATATCGCGGAGGAGACGGAGTGATCAAACTGCGAGTGAGGCTGACTGAAGACATGACGCTGATCATCGACGTGACTGACAGAGGATGCGGGATCGAGGACGTGGTAAAAGCGCAAACCCCTCAGTTCACGACGAACACGGACGGGGAGAGATCGGGTATGGGATTTACCGTCATGAAAGCGTTTACGGACAAAATGTCCGTATATTCAAAGCCCGGAAAAGGAACGAGGGTGAGGCTCGTTAAGGCTATCGGAAGACGCGATACATAATGGCTCAGAGCGAATCATATAAAAACAACGAGACAAACCTTAAAAGGGTCGCGGAAGGCGACGACGGCGCAATAGAAGAGCTGATAAAAGACAACTATACGCTCGTCACCGCAATAGCGAGAAGATTTGTCGGAAGAGGGTCGGATCTCGAAGACCTGATACAGATAGGTATGATCGGAATGCTCAAGGCTATAAGAAGCTTCGACGTGTCGAGAGGAACGGCTTTTTCAACGTACGCAGTACCCATGATAATGGGAGAGATCAAGAAATTCCTCAGAGACGACGGGATGATCAAGGTCGGAAGGCTCAGAAAGCAGAACGGCTATCGCGTGATGAGGGCAAAGGAAGCTTTCGCCCTTCAGAACGGGTACGAAGCGAAAATGTCGGACATAGCCGATATGACAGGGCTCTCCAACGAAGAGATCGTCGAAGGGCTCGAGGCGATATCCCCCGTCTCTTCCCTTTCCGCCGTTATCGGCGAGGGGGATGAATTGACCGTTGAAAACACGGTAGCAGTCTCTGACAATCCGTTTGAAGAAGAGATCGAAAAAATGGCGCTCTACGAGGCTCTGGGAACGCTTGACGCGACGTGGAGAAAGATCATCGTACTCAGATACTTCAAATCGTTGTCTCAGCAGCAAACGGCGGAAAGGCTCGGGCTAACACAGGTCAAGATATCGCGCGAGGAAAAGAAAATTTTCAAATACCTTCGAGAACAGCTTGAAGGCTGAAAAACGTAAAAAACGGCGCCCCGAAGGGCGCCGTTTCAGTCTGCAGACAAAGTCTGCAGACTGACCAGAG
>CADBTH010000007.1 GCA_902797495.1 uncultured Ruminococcus sp. | reverse complement strand
GCCCAACCCTGATGAACAACATCATCGCGATACCGAAGTCGATAGATACGTCGATCACGGACGCAAAGCAGTACGAAACGGCTATCAGAAACACCTGCGGCCTGCTCATCATCGCGCCGCTCGTCGTCCTGTACCTCTTCGCGCAGAAGTTCATCATCCAGGGTATCGAACGTTCCGGTATCACGGGATAAGCAAACAAATAAAAAAGGCATGCGTCGCATGCCTTTTTTGTTCTGAGCGGGGGAAAATTTTGAAAAATTTTCCCCCGCGCCCCTTTCAAAACTTTAAAAAGGGAATTAAGAACGGTTATTATTTATTCTCGCGGCTTCTTCGAGGAAGCCTTTGAAGTCGCCGTCGGGCTCGATGACGACCAAAATCTTTTCCGCGCCCTTTTGTTCGAAGACGAGCAGGGTCGATTCGTTCGGGCGGAAGGTGACGGTGTAGTAGTAGAGCGCAGCTTTTCCGTGCTCTTTGAGTATCTTCCGTCTCTCCCGTCCCGCGGCGGGGAGGGTGACGACGGACTTCAGAGCGGCGAGATCGAGCTGTGCGCGGTTCGTCTCGCGCCCCGCGCCGTACCTCTTAGATACCGTGAGGGTCAGCTCGTCCGGCGTCAGCTCCGACACGCTCTTCTTCGTGTCTCTGTCCTTCGGGTAGACGGTGTAGGTATAGACCGTCAGCCTCTTTATTATAAAGAAGGCGGCGAGCGCGAGGCAGAAGACGCCGAGGGCCTGCGCGACCGCTCTGAATTTTACGTAGTACTGTCCGCCGAAGAAGAATAGCATGACGGCGGTGAGGAGCAGAACTATCGACGCCACCTCGGGCTTTCTGTTCTGCGGTGTGGGCGTATGAGTCATTTGAAAATCCTCCCTATAAAAAGCGTAAGGCCGCATCTTCGTGCGACCCTCACTGCATAATGCAATTTTACGCTTCTTCTTCCATCTTGATGATCTCTTTGCCGTTGTAGTAACCGCAATTGGAGCAGACACGGTGAGCGAGGTTGAATTCGCCGCAGTGCGAGCACTTGACCATCCCGGGGGTTGCGAGCTTCCATACGTTGCTGCGTCTCTTGTCGCGGCGAGCCTTGGAAGTCTTTCTCTTCGGTGTTGCCATTTACTTTCCTCCTGGGTAGATTATTCAGCCTTTCGGCTTGAACTCTTAAATTATACACTACTTAATCGAAATTATCAAGTAGTTTTTGCAAAATTTTGAGCCTCGGATCGATTTCTTTTTCATTTTTGCACGTGCAGCCGCCCTCGATACGCTTTTTTCCGCACTTTGGGCAGAGTCCGGGGCAGTCCTCGCGGCAGAGGTGATACGGCGGCAGCCTCAGCGCGATCTCCTCTGTGAGCGCGGCGTCTATGTCGAGCGACGACTCGTTGACGAAAACGACATCGTCGTAGGTCGGGTCGTCCTCAAATCCCTCGGGAGCTTCGTCAACGGAGACGGTCTTTTCGATCTCGAACTCGAGAGTGCCCTCGATCTCGTCGAGGCATCTGTCGCAGAGGGTCTTATAATTGACCGTGACGTTCGCCTTGAGGGACATACAGTTGTTCATGTCGTAAACCGTGCCGCTCACCTTCACGGGAGCCACGACGGTCACGTCCTCCGGCAGTATCGCGCCGCCCTCGGACGAGGCGGGATCGAAGCCGAATTCAAAATCTGCCTTTTCTGCGCGCTTGTTCATAAGCGGAGTTATATCGATCTTCATAACGTTCTCCTTTCCCGTACCGATTTTTCATTATATATAAAAAGCGGCTCTTTGTCAAGAGTGCGCGGAAAAATAATAATAGCTCTTGAATATACGGACGATTTTTGATATAATGAAGTGAATAATGATTCTGCGGAGTTGAAATGAAAAAAGTACTTTTCTATATATTCACGGCCCTCTTTGCGGCGTTCGTTATCTGGCTCATCGTCAACTTTACGATAATGGACTCGCAAAGCGTTCTGTCGGACGTCACGCCGACAGACGGCGCGAAGGCGGCATACGCGGCGGGCGAAGAGATACTGACCCACGAGCCCGACCAGGAGATGTCCTCCGAGGGCTTCATGCACGTTTATTCGCTCGTGTACATCCCTTCCGCGAAGGAGTTTCAGGTCACGGTCAAGTACAACAAGGCGGTGTATCAGAAGCTCGGGACGACCGCGGAGGCGGGCTTCGGCTTCAAGCTCTACAACACGGAGACCGAAGAGGAGAACGAAAACTACGTCGAAAAGCGCGACACTGAGGACAGGTATTCGTACTACAGGCTCGTCTTTGAGAACGTTGAGTTCTCGGAGGCGGCCGACCTCGAGCTCGTCATGTTCCCGAAGGGGGACGACTCGCGCTTCAGCGCGCTCAAGATGCACAGATCCGGACAGAAGTTCGAAGAGTATAAATTATCTGAGGAGGAGATCGCCTCGCTCGGCGGTCGGAACGACAAATGAAAAAGATCATATCCCTTATCCTCGCGGCAGTTATTCTGTCGTTCGCGCTCGCTTCCTGCGGCGGCGACGAGGAGACGCCCCAAACCGACGCCGCGCCGACCTTCGACAGTATAACGGAGCAGACTCCGGACACGGAGCCCGCGCCTGCAGAGAACAGAGTGACGTTCTTCGCGGCGGGGGACAACATAATCCACGAGTGCGTCTACCTCGACGCGATGACCGCCGCGACGTCAGTCGGCGCGCCGTCCGACTACTACTTTGAGGGAATGTACGCAAACTTTAAAGATAAAATCTCGTCCGCCGACCTCGCGTTCATCAACGCCGAAGGCCCGCTCGACCCCGACTACGCGCCGAACGGATATCCCACGTTCAACGCGCCGCGTGAGGCGGGAGACGCTCTGGTCAACGTCGGCTTCGATATTATAAACCTCGCCAACAACCATATGCTCGACTACCACGGAGCGGAGGGACTGAAGGGCACGATCGACTACTGGAAGACGAAGGACGTGCTCACCGTCGGCGGATACGAGGGCGAGGCGGACTACAACACGATAAGGACTGTTGAGCGTAACGGCGTGAAGATCGCCGTCCTCTCCTACACCTACGGCACGAACGGAAACTACCTGCCCGCGGGGACGACAGACCTCTGGATCCCTTATATCGACGACGCCGATATCGCGCGCCATATCGCGGAAGCGAAGACTATGGCGGACTGCGTGCTCGTCTCCATGCACTGGGGAACGGAGAACGAATTCGCGCCGAACGCGGAGCAGACGCGCCTTGCGAAGCTGATCGCGGACGCCGGAGCCGACG
>CADBTH010000006.1 GCA_902797495.1 uncultured Ruminococcus sp. | reverse complement strand
TTTACGACCTCTCCGGTCGCCGCGGACTTGAACGCCGCTTCGATGACTTTCATCACCGTGCGCATCTGATCGTGAGTTACGATCTGTTCCTCTCTTCCGTCTATCGCCGCGCAGAAATTGCGGTAATAGTCGTGAACGTGGACCGTGTCTCTCGGGATAACGGTCTTTTCGATCGTCCTCTCGCTTCTCGGAGCCATCGTCTTGGAAAGGCCCGACGCCGTCTTGACGGGCTTTATGTCGTTGTCCTTCCACTCGATGCAGTGAACGAGTTCGATCTCGCTGCCCCAGTCCTCAATCTTCGCCGTGCCTTCCGTGAATCTGACGTACATCAGGGGAAGGGAGATGAAGTTGTAAGTGCAGACCTCGACGCGGCATCTCTTGCCGCTCTTGAGGAATATATCGATAAAGCATCCGTCGTCGACCTCGCACCCGGTCAGATAGTCGAGAGTGCAGAAGACGCGGTCGACGTCGTATCCGTTCATCCAGAGCGCCTGGTCGATCATGTGAACGCCCCAGTCGTAGAGCATACCGCCGCCATGCGCTTTGGTCTTTCTCCAGTCGCCGGGGATACCGTTAGAGCCGTGGACTCTCGTCTCGACGCTTATGACGTCTCCGAGCTCGCCCTCTTCGGCGAGTCGCTTCATCGTTACGAAGTAGCTGTCCCAGCGTCTGTTCTGATGGACGGAGAATATCTTTCCCGAACGCCTTGCGGCGTCTATCATCCGCTCGAGGCTGTCGGATGAGGTCGTGACGGGTTTTTCGCATATGACGTTCTTTCCCGCCTCAAGACATTTTATCGTCATCTCTTCGTGGAGATCGTTAGGTACAGCTATAACGACGAGTTCAACTTCCCCGTCGGAAAGAAGCTCGTCGAGGGACGAATACGCGTGTATGCCGTAAAGGCGCGCGAGCTCGGTTTTTTGAGGATCTATATCGTAGATCCCGGCGCAGGAAACGACGTCGCTCTTCGTCATTTTCATGCCGGCGTAGGACAGTCCTTCCATGTACGCGACGTGCCATTGACCCATGCCGCCGTAACCGATCACCGCTGCTTTTTTCATTGTACACCTCCGGTGAGACCGACGTTCTCATGTCACCTGATCGACCGCACCTCGTATATTATATCAAAAAGAATTGCAAAGTCAACCCCGAAGGCAAATTTAACGGTTTCTTAATCATTTTAATCTGTGCCGGTTTCGCAAATCAGCAAAACTTTCCCCGAATGCACCGTCACAAAGCACTCGCCGCGCGGCTCGTTGCTCACTCCGAGCGGGAACGAGGGGGAGAGGCGGACGCTGTCCGACTCGTATTTCGCGCCGCTGATCGAGACCTCGGCGTCCGCGCCGAGCGCAAAAAGGGAAAAATACCCGTCGTCGCCCCGTATGTGAAACCTCGGGTGATTCTCTCCCGATAAGACGGTCACCGTACAGTTATCGTCGAATATCATCCCGACCCCGCCGCGGCTGTCTATATACGAAAGGGTCTGCAGGTTTGCCACCGAATGAGAAAACCTCTTTCCGCCGAGCGCGCCGTAAAGTATGAAGAGTTTATAGCCTCTGTCGAAGCCGAGCTTCACCGCCGCGACGGTGTCCGTGTCATCCTTGATCTCCGGGAGCTTTACTGCCTCGCACGAGTCGGGGATCGTCCCGAGCGAGTCTCCGTCGCCGACGAAAACGTCGGGCGCGATACCCGCGTCCGCGAGAGCCTTATACCCCGCGTCCGCGGCAATTACGAGATCTCCCTCCTCCTTATTTATCCGAAGACGGGAGGGAAAGTCGCCCGCAGAGACGATTATACAAGCGCCTGCTTCCACGTCACGCTCTGTTCTTTCTGATGATCGGGACGTTTGCGATCGCCGCGCCTACCACGGCCGTGATAACGATCTCGGGGATCATGTAACAACCGTTGTAAACGAGGGAGTAGATCGCCGCGAGACCCGCGCCGGAGAAGTTTTTCATGATAGCGCGGCTTATCGCGAAGTCCTTCGCTATCGTATCCGTAAAGAACCATTCTGCCCACGCGCCGTAGAAGAGCGCGCCGGAGAGGAAGTGGAAGAAGTAGCAGGCGAGAAGTCCGACGATGCTGCCGACGGCTATAGCCGCCGCGGGGCTCTTTATCCCTCTGAAGAAGGACGAGATACCGACGGACGTAAAAGCGCAGACGTAGTCGAGCAGGACGACGCCGAAGGCGATGCCGATGCCCATGTAACTGTCGCTCGTGGGTGTAAAGAGAGCGCCGACGGTCTTAAATCCGACTATCATCTGAAGAAGCGAATATATAAACGCCGAGCCGAATCCCCACGCGGGACCGAACATATATCCTATCAGCACGAGCGGAAGCAGAGACGCTACCGTGATCGTTCCTCCGAACGGAAGATTGAGAAACGGGATGAACTCGCACACGAACGATATCGCCGTGCCCATCGCTATGAGGACTGCGCAAGTCACGATCTTCTTTGTCTTTTGATTTTTCATATATACCTCCGTGAAAAAACGCGCACCGGACGTCCGGTGCGCGAAAAATTGTCGTTACTTTACCTACGCCGGTATTATCCGTATCAGGTTCGGGCATACGCCCCGGGGTTCGCCTCGCGGCGTCTCAGCATCACTTTCGTGCAGCACCCCCGTATTCAGTTGCAAACAGTATACCACCGCAAAGCGCGGTTGTCAATATCTTTTTTTACCGATAGCGCCTTTTCTTTCCGGTCAGGTAATAGATCACTTCGAGAAAGACACCGAGCAGTACCGCCGCTCCGCACACCGTGACGAACGGTATCAGGGAAGCCGACGTCATCACGGACGACAAGAATCCCGAGCCCGACCCGGCGATCATGATATACCCGAAGACGAGAAGCAGCGCGATCCCGGCGGCGAGCAAAACGACGCCCGCGCAGGAGAGAAAATACCTGAAATTGAAGTCGGATATTATAAATATCAGAAGAAAGAGTCCCGCAGAGAGCACGGCGCAGATATAGAAGAAAACGTCCGAAGCCGCAAAAGTTGCGATATCTCTGTCGATCCCGAAGACTTCTTTGAACGAATCGCTCCCGAGGCTCAGAACGTTCGAGCCGAGGCCGCTCTTCAGACGGTCTCTCACCCGCTCGTCAACGGCGACGCCGGTGATTCGCTTCACGACGTCGGAGTTTTCGTACATCCAGTCGGCGAACGCGCCGCAGTCGTACTCTCCCGTCGCCTCGCCTCCGGCGCCTTCGGTCGCTCCCTTGAAAAGGTCGTTCTTGTAGTCTGCGACGATATCGGCGAAATACTCTCTCACCGAGTCGTCCTTCATCAGCAAGTTCAGCTCGCGCTTTTTGAAGCCGTAAGTCTTTCCGTTCTCCTCGATCGCGTCGCCGAGGAAAGACGCGAAGCTCTCTTCCTTGTCTCCCGTATTCACGGAATAAGCGTCCGGGCCCATCTTTACGACGGTTTGCCGTATCACCCGGTCGCGGGCGACGTATCTTGCGACGCCGGACAAAGCGGTCGCCGTCAGGATGATACACGCTATCACCGACAGAACGACGCACGCCGCGGCGGCGCCGCGGCCGATCTTCCGATCGCGCTCCTTTTTATTTCCGCCGAAGACGTCGGGCTCATCCCGATCCTCGTAAGACGCTCCGTCCGCCGCTGCGACTCCGGGCTCGCCGCCGTCGAACTCGTCGTATACGCCGTAATCGTCGTCCGGAGCGAGATCGTCATTGCAAAAGGGGCAGAAGTCGGAGCCTTCCGGTATTTTTTTGCCGCATCGGGCGCAGATCATTTTCAGCCTCCTGACCGTGTGTCGGGTCCGCCGCGGCAGCGGCGGAGCTTGTGCTTATATACCGAGATTCGTTCCGCAGCCGGTGCAGAATCTGAGGCTTGCGGGAAGGACCTTGCCGCAGGCGGGGCAGATCTTTTCGCGGGGGAACGCCTCGCCGTCGATCATCTTCGTCCCGCAGGACGTGCAGAATCTGAGTCCCTCGGCAACTTCTTTTCCGCAGTTGGGGCAGAGCCTTGCGGGTTTCTCCTCTGCGGCGGGCTCTTCGATCGCGGGTTCTTCGATTACCGGAGCCTCGACTGCGGGTTCTTCGATAACGGGAGCTTCTGCTGCGGGCTCTTCGATAACGGGAGCTTCTGCTGCAGGCTCTTCGACGATCGGAGCCTCGACTGCGGGCTCTTCGATCGCGGGCTCCTCGATAACGGGAGCTTCAACTACCGGCGCTTCTACTACCGGCTCCTCGATGACCGGAGCCTCGGCTGCGGGCGCGTCCGCGACTCTTTCACCGCAGGCCGTGCAGAAAAGCTGTCCGTCCGCAAGGGGAGCGCCGCATTTTTTGCATACGCTGCCGACGGGCGCCGCCTGGCCTTCGCCCTCGGGGGGAGGAGTCAGAAGAGCGCCGCAGGACGAGCAGAATCTCTGGCCTATCGGCATCGCCGAGGCGCAGTTGTCGCAATAGATATGTTCGCCGTCAGAGAGCGGCTCGAGCGCGCCGAGCTTAGCTCCGCAGACGTTGCAGAACGCGGATCCCGCCATAAGCTCAACCCCGCACTGAGGGCAGATCCTGACGCCTCTTGCGCGTGCGTGAAGCTCCTTGAAGATCTCCGCGCGGCGTTTTGCGGCGGTTATCGCCGCGAGATGCTCGACGAATTCGTTTTCCGCGTCGTTTTCGTGCTTTAAAAAATATGCTTTGCCGAGAGCTGAATAAGCGTCTTCGAGAGCGGCCGTCTGTCTTTCGTACTCCGCCCCTATCTCTCTCGCTTTTCTTCCTGCTTCATCAAAAAATGCCATAAAGTGCCTCCCGATCAATAAAAATTATTACATTATGATTATACTTTAATTAATTTGCTTTGTCAATGAAAATAGATAAGTTCTGCGAATATTTGAGCGCGCGCCGCACCCTCATTTTACGCAAAACGCTTGCAAAACATAATAAAACATGATATACTAAAACCGACATGAAAAACTATCCCGAAGGAGTACAGTATGAAAATAATTCCCGTTCCGAAAAAAATCACCGAAAAGAGCGGCTCGCTCGACCTGACGGGCGTCACGATAGCGGTCAGATACCCATCGGATCGCAGACTTCCCGCGAGGGCGACCGACCTGAAGAGCGATATCGAAAAGGCGGTCGGCGGATGCGTCAAGCTCTGCTCGGTGTTTTCCGACCCGACGCCCGGCGTCAAGTCCGTATTCATCGAAGCTGAAGACGGCAAGGGCGAAGGATATACCCTCAGCGTTTGCGACAAGGGCGTACATATAAAGGGCGAGAGCCCCGCGGCGGCGTTCTACGGGATGCAGACACTCCGTCAGATCGTAAAGGAATACGGAAAGGTCATTCCCGCGTGCGAGATCGAGGACCGTCCGGACTTCCCGGAGCGCGGATTCTATCACGATATAACGAGGGGCAGAGTCCCGACTCTCGACAAGCTCAAAGAGATCGCGGCGGAGCTCTCCTTCTTCAAGATAAACGAGCTTCAGCTCTACGTCGAGGACGCTTTCGCGTTCCGTGAGTTCGAGGGCATCATCACCGCGGACGAGTGCCTTACCGCCGCCGAGATGACCGAACTCGACACGTTCTGCTACGAGCATTTCATCGAGCTCGTGCCGTCCCTCTCCACGTTCGGACACCTCTACAGACTCCTTCAGAGCGACCGCTACCGTCACCTGTGCGAGTACGAGGACTGGCACCCCTGGCAGATCTATTGGCTCGAAAAGATGGCCCACCACACGATAGACGTCTCCAACCCGGAGAGCATCGAGCTGATAAAGAGCATGATAGACCAGTATATACCTCTCTTCAGAAGCGGCAAATTCAATATCTGCTGCGAC
>CADBTH010000005.1 GCA_902797495.1 uncultured Ruminococcus sp. | reverse complement strand
TCGTCAGCCTGTACGAAGTAAACGAGTCCGTCGTCGCCGTACATGATCTGCGGTTTTGTCGTATGACAAGTTACGTCAAATTCGTAAACCGATCTGTAAGTGCCGTTGTCATAGAGACGGTATACTGCAGTTCTGCCGCCGCCGGTGTGGTTGCCATCGTCCGTGTTACCACTGATGTGGTGAGTTACGAATGTTCCGTACGGAGTCTTTACGATCTTGTTTTCATGGTTACTGTGCGCCGCAACGTAAGTCGACGAAGACGTCGAGTTGACGGAATCACTGATTGAATAACCGGGTGTGTACCACGTGCTGTTGTTCGGGTAGTCGTAGTAAGGATCTGCACTCGTTCCGTCGAGAGGATCGGAGTAGCTTGAATCCTTAAGAATAATAACCTTAACCCAGATGATATACATGTCTCCGTCATATCTGAGAGTGAAGAACATGTAGTTTTCGGGATATTCATTGTTCCACTTGTCTCTGAGTTCGCAGAACGTGTAGGAGTAAACCTCCGCCGTAACTTCGTTTCCTGTTGCGTTGGATATCGCTCTTGCGAATCTGTCTCCGAGAGAACGCGCCGTGAACTTATCGTAGCTGCCGTATCTGAAGTACATCTTGAGGTCGGTCTGGCTGCCGGAGATGTATTCGTTGGAGTTAGCGTTCTGATAGTAATGTCTGTAGGTGTTCCATACGTCGGATGCAGAGTTCTCCGTAACGCCGTTTCTTTCCTTGAGTCTTTCGTTACCTGCTTTACCCGCGAGAGCGGAAGTTCTGCAGAATATGATGGAGTCGAGGTAAGATACGTCGCCTACAGCTGTATCCGTAAAGTAGTCTATACGGAGCTTGTTGAGGTTTCCGGTCCAGTTTGTTTTAGCCGAAAGGTCGACTATAGCTATGACGTAGCTGCTGGATCTCGTGCCGCCGAACATATCGGACTCATAGCCCTTTGCAAACGAGGTCATATCTCCTACCTGGTAGTAAATGTTCGCCTGCTTGCCGGATTTGTTGTTATTGGGATTCTTATA
The DNA here is from genome assembly GCA_902797495.1 of uncultured Ruminococcus sp. Classification (GTDB taxonomy): domain Bacteria; phylum Bacillota; class Clostridia; order Oscillospirales; family CAG-272; genus RUG14199. The sequence goes on along the minus strand of CADBTH010000005.1, from coordinate 32,534 downwards.
AACGTATGCAATATACTTATAAGTCGACGCGGAAATGCCCTCGCCCGTGAGATCGAGCGTGTAGTGCGGGTCGCCCGTACCTGTAGCCGTAGCCTTTATAGCGTTGTCGTCGAAGCTGATACGCGTGTTGTTCGTAGCGCTCGCTACAGCGTTCATCTTAGCCTGCGTATCGAACACGATGCAGTAGTTGTTATCAGCGTCGAAGTAACCGATCTTTCCGGAAGGATCGGGAATCACTTCATTCTTGATGTGATAATTAACGAGAGATTCTTCTCTTTCAGCCTTCGTCGAATTAGCCTTGGACATATTCGCGCAGAAGATGATAGAGTTGATATAGATGACGTCTCCAACGTTTGCCGCAACGAAGAATCTTAGAGTAGCGCTGTCACCGTTCCATGTAGAGATGTCGGAGAGATCAACGATCTCGGAGTGGAACTTACCGTCAGTCGTCAGATCGTACTGCTTTACGTTGCCCCATGCGCCGAAAGCAGACTTGTTAGCAGCCGTACTGTTATGGACTTCCGTACTGTTCGGCGTCATGTACGTAACGACAGCGTAAGGATAGTCCGCAGCGTTGATTGGATCCATGTTCAGCGTCGCGTCTATGCCTTCGGTAGTAGCCTTTTCAGCAGTCAGTTTTGCGGAAACCATCGTGTTGGCATATTCTGCTGAACCGCCGCCAACGCTGATCGCGACCTTTGTTGGCTGAGTAATACCGGAGATGTTCTTCTTGATAAGAAGAAGGTCTCTCGTATTTACAGCTCCGTCCGAGTTGAGGTCGGCAAGAGTTCTGTTGTAAGTTGCCGAAGAATCGCCGGCGATAGCCTTTCTGATGATAGAAAGGTCTTTCATGTTGACAAGTCCGTCTTCATTGAGGTCACCGAGGTATTTTTCCACATCTGCCGCAACTGTAAGTTTTGCGCAGGTCTGCGGATCTTCGAATTTGTATTCGACGTTTTCGGGAACGATAACAGGGCTGTAATCATAGTAGCTTCCCTCCGGAACGTTTCCGCGAATCGCAGACGAGTCGTTGCTCTTGTGACTCAGGTACGTTCCCTCGTCCTCAAAGTTAAGGTTGACGGTCTGCATACCGGAGCTCGTTATGATAAAATTATCAACTAAAATGTGGCCGCGGTTTGCGAGGAAGAACAGCGCTCCGCTGATCGTTGCGTTTGCGCTTGCTACGTCTACGTCGTCAAGTCTGACCGTAGTCGTGCTTCCCGAGAGAACGATGTCAACTTTTCTCCAATGCCTGTTGTCGAGCGCACCCCACGTATAGTTTGTGCTCTTTCCGTTGATCGTAATGGCATTGGCCTGGAAGTGAACGACGTTGCTCAGTGTAAAGTCGAGTTCACCGTCTAATTGAGACATTGAAAGGTCAAACGAGATCGTAATATTCGATCCGCCGGACGCACCGGTGAAAAGAAAATACGCCCCGCTCGAGCCATAGTTGAACTCAAGAGCCTGGTCTTCAGGCGCCGCCAGTGATACTGCCGGGAAAGAAAGAAGCAGCATGATCACTGAAAGCACCAATGCAAGTGTTTTCTTCATTAGTATCCTCCATATAATGTAGTTAATATTATTATAATACATATATTTTATATAGTCAATAAATAAGATAAAAATGTACATAAAAGTCAAAAACTAAGATTCCGCTTTATGCACTTTGAACAAATAGATAACGTGCTCCCTTTCGGGAGCACGAGCTGTCATTCAAACGACAGCTTGTGAATAAAAGACAAAAAGGACGCCCGAAGGCGTCCTTTTGACGAGTATTGCTAATCAATTTGCGGGGAGAGTTACTACGAACGAATAATATCTGCCGTTGTCGCTTCCGGCAGGAAGCGCGCAGGTGATCGTATTATCCACAACGGAGTTTGTCCTCTTTGTACCTGCGATAAACGCAGTGTTGGGCCCTACTCCGATATACTTGACGTGCTTGAGTTCAAACTGAGTTCCGTCGGCGTTGGTAGCCTTCCAGATCTCGACTCTTGCGCTTTCTGTCGGTATTGCGATAATAAACAGCTCGCCGCTCGTATTCTCACAGAATCTGATCGTATAGCAGTTGTTGGGATGCGAGAACGAGATGGGTTCTTTATAGATGAGCGCCGGCGAGATACCGCCCGCTACGTTATAAACTGCATGCCATCCTTCTACCGATCTGCCGTCGCGGATGTTTCTGCCGTGCATAACCTTTGTCCAGAATACGTGGAGCTTACTGTTGGAGTCGACGTAGCACTCGCTGTAAGCGTTCATGTATCCGGGGTAGAGCTCGCGTCCTGTCTGCGTATAATCGGCTGAAAATACGTTTCTGAACGTATAATTGGTCGATTCTACGTTGGGAATATGAAGCATATTGATCTCGTCCCACGCGTAGTCTGCTCCGGTGCAAACTCCAGCAAGTCCGATATCAGCAAGAAGAACGTCTCTCTCGCCTATGATATACATACCGCCCTTTCCGTCCGGGAAGAGGTACGTGTAACAGTGTCTGTGAGTCTGAGTGAGGATGACGTTGTGAGAGGATCCCCACGTATGGTTGCGATAGTTGTAAACAAACCAGCAGAGGTAATATCCGCGGTTTCCGCCGCCGCCGTTGTAAACGATATAGATCTTACCCTGCGAAGGATCGATGACGGAGGAGGAATAACCGTATCCGCTCCATGCCGCGCCTCCGGGATATGCTTTCGTTTCTCTCGAATACGTGACGTTGTACGTTCCGTCGGATTTCGGCTTTGAAGGATCGAAATATCCGACAGAGATAGCGCAGGTCGACATATTCTCTTCGTCGTCAGCCTGAACGAAATAAACGAGTCCGTCGTCGCCGTAATGGATATAAGGTTTCGTCGAGTGCGCAGTGCAGCTGAAGGTATAGATGCTCTTGTAAGAGCCGTCGTCGAGTATCTTGAATACCGTAGATTGTCCGCCTCCGCAGTAGTTGCCGTTGTCGGGATTTCCGGACGTATGATATACCGCAAACGCTCCGTACGGGGTCTCTACCATTTTGCTCTCGTGATTGCTGTGGTATGCCATATACGTGCTGTAAGAGCCCATATTGTGTGCGTCGGAAACAGCGTATCCGGGTGTATACGTATACGCGCTGAGGTCATAGTATTCAATGACAGGATCAGCCGACGTTCCGTCAAGCTCGTCGCTGTATCCGGAATCCTTTATAATGCACGTTCTAACACATACGACGTAGGAAACACCTTCGTATTTGATGCAGTAGTAGATGTTTGCCTCAGGAGTACTGTTGCCCCAGTTTCCTTTCAGTTCGGCGAACTGAAGTCCGGTCAGCGTGCAGGTGACTTCCAGTCCCGTAGCCTGAGTGATGGCGCGAGCCATTCTGTCGCCGAGCGAGCGCGCCGTGAGCTTGTCGTAACTGCCGTACCTGAAGTACATCACAAGATCCGTGTTGTCTCCGCTGATGAATTCATAGTTATTGGCGTTCTTACAGTATGACCAATAGTTGTTCCATACGCCTGCGGTATCGTCTGCAGTAGATCCGTTTCTCTCTCTGAGTCTTGCGCTGACAGCCTTGTTTGCATTTGCCTGAGTCGTTGCAAAAATTACGGAATCAACGTATGAATTATCATTCGTATTACAGTCTGTGAAATAGTCTATACGGAGTCCCTTGATTGCTCCCGTCCAGTTTGATTTCGACGTGAGATCAAATATTGTAGCAAAATACTGATCTCCCTTCGATCCGCCGAGGACTTCGGTCTCATAGTTTCTCGTAGGCTGATCGATATCGTTGCATACGTAATAGATGTTAGCTCCCTTCGAAGTTCCGTTGGATGAAGGATTCTTATACACGTAAACAATATACTTGAAAGTCGACGCAGATATTTCTTCATCGACAAGGTCGATATAGAAGTTCGGGTCTGCGCCCGCCGTTGCGACGGCTCTGATTGCTGTGTCGGCAAAGGTTATCCTCGTATTGTTGACGGGAGTTACTTTCGCGTCGATTTTGGCTCTCTCGTCAAATCTAACAACGTAGTTACCGTTTGCGTCGTATGCACCGATCTTTCCCGTCGGATCGGGCTCGATAACGTCGACTATAGCCGTATCTTTCTTTGCATTCTCTCTCGCAGTTTTAGCGGAATTGGCTTTTGAAAGATTTGCCGCAAAGATGATAGAGTCAATATAAATCCTGTCACCGATATTTGCCGCGACGAAATACCTAAGCGTTGCTGTGTCTCCGTTCCATTCGGAGATGGAGGACAGGTCAATGATCTCCGAGTGGAACTTACCGTCTGTCGTAATGTTGTATTCGGTAAGATTGCCGTGCACGCCAAACGCGGAAGTGTTTGCGATCGCGCTGTTGTGATCGTCTGTGCTGTTTGGAGTCATATAAGTTACGACAGCGTAAGGATAGCCCGAGGCGTTGATCGGGTCCATGGCGAGCGTCGCGTCGATACCTTCTGCGGTAGCTTTCTCTGCTGTCAGCATTGCTGAGTTCATCGAAGGAGCAAACTCTGCCGCACCTCCGCCGACGCTGATCGTGACTTTTGTAGGTTGAGTTATTCCGGATATATTCTTCTTTATAAGAAGAAGGTCTCTCGTATTGACAGCACCGTCTGAGTTGAGATCGGCAAGAGTCCTGTTAAATGTTGCAGAAGAATCGCCGGCGATGGCTTTTCGTATGATCGACAGGTCCTTCATGTTGACAAGTCCGTCCTCGTTAAGGTCGCCGAGATACTTTTCAACGTCTGCAGCAACGGTCAGTTTTGCCGCTGTCGCCGCGTTATCGAAAATATACTCAACGTTCTCGGGAATTACGACGGGACTATAATCGTAGTAGCTTCCGGTCGGAACGCTTATCACAGAACCGGTAGCTGTCGCGATATATTGATTGTTTTCAAAGCCGGTTGAAGCAACGACGTTTCCTCCTGAAACGACGTCAAGATTATCGATCAATGTAATACCGGGGAAGCAGATGAAATAAAGAATATTGCCCGGAAAAGTACCGCTTCCGGAAGCAACAGGCGTGCCGTCGAGTGAAACGGTGATAGAGTTTCCTGAATAAGCGATCTCAATGCGTCTCCAATGGATCAGCTCTTCCGTTCCCCATGATATAGGTGTCACGGTACCGTTGATATTTACGGAAGCGGGCGAGATCTGAACACTGTCTCCGCTCACCTTTACAAGCGGCTCGCCATTGTTGTCAGGAGCAAAAGCGAGATCGAATGAGACAGATCCTCCCTGCGAAGATGATACCGCCACTCCGTCGTTAAACTGAACGTAAGCTCCGTTATCATCGAATCTAAAGCACTTTCCTTCAGGCTCCGCCGAAACAACTACGGGGAGTGCGAGAAGGATCATTACTGCGGCTAGCAGCAGTGAAATTGTTCTCTTCATCAATGGATCCTCCAAATCATAGTTTATATAATTATATAATAATAAATAAATTTAGTCAAGAATTTAATGATAAATACAGCAATATAGCCAAATTTATAATAATTTTTATGTAAAAGTTACCTATTGCTCTTGACAAATCATATTTCTTTAGTATAATAAATGAGAATAATTCTCATTTTGGCGGACGTATAATGGATATTATAAAGAAAGAATACTCAACGGATAATAAAAAGATAGTTACGGAATTCTTCTATACAAATAAAGAACAGCATTATACAGTTGAGCACGCTTTGGACGATCTGTCCGAAAACGGCGTCGACATTCCCAAAAGCACTTTGTACAGGATCATCGGCAATCTTTGCAAAAAAGGGATTCTTAAAAGATACGAGTCCCCAACCGAAGACAGATTCGTATATCAGTATGCAAACTTCGGCGAGTCATGCAGCGACCATTTCCATCTTAAATGTACCGAGTGCGGAATGCTGATACACCTCGAGTGTGAAAAAATGAGAGAAATAAAAGAGCATATAATGAACGAACACGGATTTCTGATAGGCGGTAACGGCATCATCAACGGTATCTGCGGAAAGTGTTTAATGAGGAAAAATGAAAAAAATTGCGACTGATATTATAATAATGCTTCTGCTTATAGCGGCGGTTATGTCTCTTGCGTCATGCGCGGCGACAGAAAATAATGATCATAATCTTAACGTGATCGGTACGGTGTTTCCACAGTTTGACTTTGCAAGGCAGATCGCGGGAGACAGAGCGAGTGTTTCGATGCTTCTGAGGCCCGGATCCGACAGTCACAGTTATACCGGCGACGACCCGTCGGATATCGACAGAATAATGAAGTGCGACCTCTTTATTTACGTCGGCGGTGAAACGGACTCGGATTGGGTAATGAAGATCAAAGACATGATCGCTTCGTCAGGTGCAGACTCTCCCGTTTTTCTTTCGCTTTGCGACATCTGCGACGTTCTAAAAGAGAGCGACGTCGGAATAGTCGAATCGGAAGAGGCGGATGAAGAAGGCGGCGACGGCGATGAATACGACGAGCACGTTTGGACGTCGCCTCTGAACGCCGCAAAAGCAGCTGAAGCGATTTGCGACGCCATGTGCAGACTCGACGGCACGAATTCCGATTACTACAAGTCAAATTGCGAAAGATACGTTGCAAGTCTTAATAAACTCGATTCCGATTTCAAAGAACTTTTTGACAATTCACCGTCAAAAACTCTCGTATTTGCCGACCGCTTCCCTTTCAGATACTTTGCCGAAGAATACGGTCTGACTTGCTACGCGGCTTTTAACGGCTGCGCATCACAGAGCGAGCCTGCCCCGACGACTATCGCCAAGCTTTGCGACGTTGTTGAGAAAGAAGGACTGAATTACGTATTCTACATTGAGACGTCACAGAGCGGAGTCCCCGACGCAATATCGAAATATACCGGCTGCGGAACGCTGCTTCTTCATTCCTGTCATACGATAACCGAGAGCGAACTCGACGGCGGCGCAACGTACCTATCCATTATGGAGCAAAATCTTTTGAATCTCAGAAAGGCATTTGAAAATGAAAAATGAGATCATAGTATGCAGAAACGTTTCATACTCTTACGGCGGAAAAGCTGCGTTGAAGGACGTATCCTTCACCGTAAACGAAGGGGATTATCTCTGCATTCTCGGCGAAAACGGTTCAGGCAAGAGCACGCTCGCAAAGATCCTTCTCAACCTGATCAAACCGGATTCCGGGTCTGTCGAATACAAGGAAATGAAGAATACAGAGATTGGGTATCTTCCTCAGACGAGTTTTATCGATCCCGACTTCCCCGCTTCCGTATACGAAGTTATCCTGCACGGCAGGTGTAATAAACTCGGAAAAGGTTTCTTCTATTCTTCCGCAGATAAAGCTGCGGTCGATGAGAAAATGAAACTTCTTGACGTTGCTAAACTTAAAAACAAAAGCTTCACGTCTCTTTCCGGCGGTCAGAAGCAAAGAGTTCTGCTTGCACGAGCTCTGTGCGCCTCTGAAAAACTTCTGATACTCGACGAGCCTGTTTCCGGTCTCGACCCTATCGTGACCGCCGAAATGTACGACGTCATCGATAAGCTGAATAAAGACGGCGGTATAACCGTTATAATGATCTCTCACGACACAAAGACCGTTGCAAAGTACGCGAACAAGATCCTCCATCTGAATAAGACGGCGGAATTCTTCGGAGATACTGAAGAATACGAAAAGACGGAACTGTACCATCACTTTTTAGGAGGTTGCGGACATGAACATCACTGAGATCTTCTCTAACAGTATCATCCTCTCCATGTTCGCAGGCTCGCTCTTCATCGGACTTCTGATATCAGTCTGCGCCTCTCTGCTCGGGGTGACACTCGTACTTAAAAAATATTCGATGCTCGGAGACGGACTGGCTCACATTGGCTTCGGATCGATGGCGATCGCCGCCATATGCGAAAAATTATTCGGCGAAAAACTCGGCGCTTATTCTCTTCTTATTTCCGTACCGATCGTCATCGCAGCCGCGATACTAATCCTTAAGCTCGACGAGAAAAACGGGCTGAAAGGAGACTCCGCAGTAGCAATCGTTTCGACGAGCGCTCTTGCCGTCGGTTACGTCATATTCCAGTACGCAACGGGCAACACTACAGACGTTTGTTCAAGTATGTTCGGATCCGCCTCTCTGCTGACTCCTTCTGCTGCGGATATCGTAACGACCGTTCTGCTTGCCGCATCAGTGCTGATAATTTTCATTTTTTATTACAACAGGATTTTCGCCGTTACTTTCGACGAGACGTTTTCAAAAGCGTCGGGGATAAAGACAGATCGGTTCAAAACCGTTATCGCGATACTCGCAGCGCTTACCGTGGTAATGGGAATGAAAATGCTCGGGGCAGTCATGATCTCCGGACTGATCGTTTTTCCCGCACTCACCGCGATGCGCATATGCTCAACATTTAAGAGGGTGATCATTGCGTCTGTCATAATCTCATCGTTCTGTACCGTCACGGGTATACTGATCTCTTTCCTCGTGAGCGGAATGCCGATCGGTCCATCCGTCGTACTTGTCAATCTCGTGCTGTATCTCTTTTTCTCCGTCTTCAGAAAAGATAAATCTTAATAACGCACAATATATCAAAGGGCCGCCGAAATGCGGTCCTTTATCATACAGGCTCCGTGAACAAAATATAATAGTACAAACGTTAAAGACGGAGTTTACAATGATAAAAAGCAACGAAAAAACCGTGTCGGTCGACGCCTTAGATACTGAACGCGCAATAGTGACCGACTTGAATAAAGGACTCGCTGAAGACGTCGTTTCACTCAGCCGTTCGGTCAGAGGCAAAAATAAAATGCCTAAGAATAAACGCAAATCATTCCTTGCGAAGTTTGCTGAAAATCTCGGCGATCCGATCATCAGGATACTGATAGGCGCACTTATCATAAACGTGTTGTTTATGATGAAAAACATAAACTGGCCCGAGACGATAGGTATCGCATGCGCGATATTAGTCGCCGCTCTCGTATCTACGATCTCCGAGTACGGAAGCGAGAACGCTTTTGAAAAGCTGAACGAAAGATCGGGCAAAGGATACGTGACCGTGATCCGTTCCGGAACAAGACGCGAGATAAACTCCGAGGATATAGTATCCGGAGACTTGATACTTGTCGCCGCAGGAATGAGTATTCCCGCGGATTGCGTCGTCGTATCCGGCTCAGTCGGCGTAAATCAAGCTCCGCTCACAGGAGAAGCGGCCGAACTCAAAAAAACGAGCGGCGTTTTATACGGCGAATCATTCGACGTCGCGGCAGACGGCGACGCCGCGCCCGAATCGAGTAAAATATATAAAGGTTGTCTTTGCACGAAAGGCGAATGCAAAGCCGTCGTTATAAACGTCGGAGAGAGGACCGAATACGGAAAGATCGCTCACAGTCTGGTTAGAGAAGACAGAAAAAGCCCTCTTAAAGAAAGGCTGTCGGAGCTTGCAAAAACGGTAAGCTATTTAGGATACTTCGCCGCTTTCATGATCATGGCGGCTTATCTTGTCAATTCAATAGTAATTGACTCCGGATGGAACGCGTCGGTCATACTTCTGAGGATCAAGGACGTAAGATATATAGTTTCGGAAATCCTGAACGCGGTGACGCTCGGCGTTTCGGTCATCGTAATGGCAGTCCCGGAAGGCCTGCCAATGATGATAACGGTCGTTCTTTCTTCAAATATGAAGAAGATGCTGAGATCGGGAGTTCTTGTCAGAAAGATGGTCGGAATAGAAACCGCGGGATGTATGAACGTCCTATTCACAGACAAAACAGGCACCGTCACGACCGGGAATATGTCTGTTAGAAAAATTATTACTTCAAGCGGAGAATTCATTAAAAGTTCAGATCTTTCAAATCACGCTGTGTACAGGGAATTCGTTCCGCTGATATCGGACTATCTGATCGGAAACACTTACAGAACGGCGACTGAAAAGGCGCTTGTTAACTTCTGCAAAGGAACTGACTCTAAATGTAGGACTGCGGTATGCAAAAAGCTGAAGTTCAATTCGCAAAACAAATATTCTGCCTGCGTATACGAAACGTCCGGAATAAAAAAGTGCGCCGCTCTCGGCGCTGCTGAAAAACTTCTCTCCTCCTGTAAATACTATCTTGCGGAGAACGGCAAAGTCAACGTTTTAAACCAGTCGATGAAAAGCAGGATCTTTGCGGCTATAAAAGAAGAAACTACAGATTGCGCGAGAGTTATGGCACTCACAACGTCCGACCTTTCATGCTGGGACGATATCTGTGAAAGCAGAAGCACGGAGTATGTTTTCTGCGCTTTGATTTCGATACGCGACGAGATACGTCACGATATCGTAAGTTCCGTGCGTGAAGCGACAGACGCCGGAGTACACGTAGTGATGGTGACAGGAGACAACAGAGATACCGCGGAAGCTATAGCGCGCGAGGCGGGTATCATAAACGAAAAATATACTCGTTCAATATCGGGTGAAGAACTGAGATCGATCGACGACGAGGAGCTTAAATCCATACTGCCGAAACTCGCGGTCGTTTCACGCGCCATGCCGCAGGATAAACTGAGGCTCGTCGACATATCCGGAAAACTCGGGCTCGTATCCGGAATGACGGGAGACGGTATTAACGACGCTCCGTCTCTTAAAGCCGCAGACGTCGGTTTTGCGATGGGAAGCGGTAGCGACGTTGCAAAGGAAGCGTCGGATATTATTCTTACGAATAACAGTTTCTCGTCGATCACAAAGGCAATCCTTTACGGAAGATGCGTATTTGAATCAATCAGAAAATTTATCACGTTTCAGCTCACGATGAATCTATGTGCGCTGGGCGTATCGCTGATAGGTCCGTTTATCGGCGTTGAATCTCCGATCACCGTGATCCAGATGTTGTGGGTCAACATTATTATGGATACTCTCGGAGGTCTGGCTTTTGCGGGAGAGATCCCGCTTAAAGAATACGTGAAAAGACCCCCGATGAAACGAAACGCAAAGATACTGACCGGAAAAATGACTTGTCAAATACTCTGCTGCGGATTATATACGCTTGCGCTGTGCATAGCTTTTCTGAAACTTCCCGTTTTCAGACGTATCATTTCGACTGAAAGCGATACATATTTTTTGACGTGTTTCTTTGCGCTGTTCATTTTCTGCGGTCTGTTCAACAGTTTCAACGCAAGAGCGCCGGTCGGAAAACTCTTCTCTCACATCTCAGGAAACAAAGCGTTTATCTTTATTATCGCGTTCGTATCAGTCGCTCAGCTCACTATAATATATTTCGGGGGAGAGATCTTCAGATGCACTCCCGTGTCCTTACGCGATCTCGGTATATGTTTTATAATCTCGGCTACCGTAATACCGGTCGATCAGATAAGAAAAAAGATTGCGGCGTAAAAATACTCCGGGCAGTATATGCCCGGAGTATTTAATTACATAAGGTCGAAAAGAGACATCTGATTTGTCTGATTCATCCCGTCGAGCGCCCCGTTGTCCTGAAGAAGCTGGATCAGAGTCTTACCGACGTTCGCGTTAGTCTTAAGATCGTCGATACAGTGTATCTTGCCTTCGTCACGCGCTTTCATAATACTCAGAGCCGCGCTCTCGCCGAGACCGGGCAGAGAAATAAACGGCATTCTGATCTTCCCGTTTTCGGGAACGAACTTCGTCGCGTGAGATTTATTTACGTGTACGGGAAGGAAGTCGCCTCCCCTCTGATAGCACTCGTTGACGATCTGAATCGCGTTGAACACTTCTTTGTCCTTCTGCGTAGCGCCGGGAGCGTTTCTGATCTTTGCAAGATCGTCGAGCGCGTTGTAAACGTAGTTCTTGCCTTTGCAAACTATGGTCGCGTCGCAGCCGCCTGGAGCTGCGGAGAAATATGCGGCATAGAATTCGATGGGATTATAGATCTTGTGCCAGCCCATTCTGAGGGCGTCGATAACGTATGCCGCGGCGTGCGCCTTCGGGAACATATACTTGATCTTTTTACAGGAATCAATATACCAGTCCGGTACTCCCTTTTCCCTCATTGCGGCTTCGTGCTCAGGCGTTAGACCCTTACCTTTTCTGACTTTCTCCATTATATCGAAAGCGGTTTTATTGTCAAGCCCGTACTTGTGTATCAGACAAAGCATGATATCGTCTCTCGTTCCGATAACGTCGGAGATCGTGCATATCTTCTGCTCGATCAGCTCTTCTGCGTTTCCGAGCCAAACGGCGGTACCGTGGGTCAGACCGGAGATCTGAAGCAAGTCGGCAAAAGTCTTAGGCTGAGATTTTATAAGAACTCCTCTGACGAACGGAGTGTTCATCTCAGGCAGACACAGAGTTCCGGTCTCGACGCCTTTTAACTGTTCCGGCGTTACACCGAGCGGTTCCGTTGACGTAAAGAGTTTGTATACGTTCGGATCGGACAACGGAGTGTCGAGGATATTCGTTCCCGTGTACTCTTCGATCCTCTTGTACTTTGTCGGAATATCGTGCCCGAGTATATCGAGCTTCAGTATCGTATCGTGCAGATACTTGAACTCGAAGTGAGTCGTGATGACGCTCTTGTCGCCTGCAGGATGCTGAATCGGAGAAAAGTCGTAAATCTCGTATTCCTGCGGAACGACGATGATGCCGCCCGGATGCTGCCCCGTGGTGCGTTTCGTGCCGACGCACCCGCAGACGAGTCTGTCCACCTCGGCTTTCGGAAGAGTTATTCCCTTTTCCTCGAGATACTTTACAGTCAGACCGTAAGCCGTTTTATCGGCAAGCGTTCCGATCGTTCCCGCGCGGAAGGCGTGACCTTTACCGAAGAGTACTTCGGTAAATTTGTGAGCGTCAGACTGTACGTCTCCGGAGAAATTGAGGTCGATATCGGGAACCTTGTCTCCTTTGAACCCGAGAAAAGTCTCGAAAGGTATATCGTGCCCGTCGCGTATCAGAGGAGTTCCGCACACGGGACAGTCCTTTTCCGGCATATCGAAACCGGAGCCGTAAGCTTTTCCGGACTCAAAGTCATTATACCGGCACTTTGGGCATCTGTAGTGAGGAGGAAGCGCGTTGACTTTCGTGATCCCCCCAAAAAATGCTGCGATCGACGAGCCGACAGAGCCTCGCGAACCGACCTGATACCCCTTTTCCTCGCTGTTTTCAACGAGTTTCTTTGCGATTATGTACATGATGGAGTAACCGTACTTAATAATTGAACCGAGTTCTTTGTCAAGACGCTCCGAAACCTCCTTAGGGAGCGGATCTCCGTACATATCGTGCGCCATAGAATAGCATTTGTTTCTGAGCTCGTCGTCCGAACCGTCGATATGCGGGTCATATTTCCCCTCGGGTATCGGTCTGATACGCTCTATCATGCCGCTTATCTTTGCGGGGTTTTCTATGACAAGTTCGCGTGCGATATCTTCGCCGAAATACGAGAATTCCTCAAGCATCTCATCGGTCGTCTTAAAATAAAGCTCCGTTACTCTGTCGGCGTCCTTGAACTTTTTACCCGTGAGAAGTATTCTTCTGTATATCTCGTCTTCGGGATCGAGATAATGTGCGTCGGACGTCGCTACGACCGGTTTTCCGAGCTTCTTACCGAGTGCGTAGATCTTGCGATTGATCTCTCTGAGGTCTTCTTCACTGCTGACCGTTCCTTCATTGATCATGAAAGAGTTGTTTGAAACCGGCTGGATCTCTAGATAATCGTAGAACTCCGCTATTTTTTCGATCTCGGTCTCGGGTCTGCCGTTAAGTATTGCCTGATACAGTTCTCCCGCTTCGCACGCCGATCCGATGAGGAGCCCTTCTCTGTACTCTTCGATATGCGTCTTCGGGAATCTCGGGTATCTTCTGAAGAACTGAAGATACGAGTCGGAAACGAGTTTATAGAGATTCTTGAGTCCGGTAAGATTCTTGACGAGAATGATCTGATGGTAAGGCCTCAGTTTAAGCGGATCGGATCTCTCACTCATGACGTCCGTCATCGTTCCGAAATCGGTGACGCCCTCTTCGCGCAGCTTGTCCGTCATTTTGAAGAAGATCAGCGCGAGCATCTCAGCGTCGTCGCAAGCTCTGTGATGGTTGAAGTCGCCGAGCATATAGTAATCGGCAAGAGTATCAAGCTTGTGGTTTTTGATATCGGGGTTGACGTAATGAGACATCGCGACAGTATCAAGATAAGGATTCTCAAAATTCATCCTGCATCTTTCCGCGGCGCGTCTTATGAACCCCGTGTCAAAGTTCGCATTGTGAGCGATCAGAAGTCTGTCTCCGATAAATCCGAAGAACTCCGGCAGCACTTCTTCGATCGGTCTCGCGTCGGATACCATCTCGTTCGTGATCCCGGTAAGCTCCGTGATCTTCTCGGGTATCGGCATTCCGGGATTAACGAACGTATCGTATCTTTCAAGTATCTCGTTGCCTTTGACCTTTACGGCGCCGATCTCGGTAATACGGTCGTTAACGTTGGAAAGGCCCGTCGTCTCGATATCGAAAACTATGAATTCGTCGTCAAAGGAACCTGTGTAATCGCCGTAAACGCACCTTGCAGTGTCGTCTACGTAATAAGCCTCGATCCCGTAAATGACTTTGATGTCGCCGCCGTCCTTAGCGATCTTTTCGGCGGTCAGCATTGCCATGGGAAAGCCCTGGAGATTTCCGTGATCCGTGATCGCAACGGCGGGATGACCCCATTTATATGCCGTCATGACAGCTTCTTCCGGTTTTATCAGAGCGTCCGCCTCCGACATATTGGTGTGAAGATGCAGTTCGATCCTTTTTTCGTCGGAACGATCCGAACGCCCGATCCGTTTGATCTGCATGATACCCTGAGGATTCATACAGTACTCACCGTCGAATTTATCGGGCTTGATCGAGCCTTTTACCGCGATATATTTACCCGGTTTCAGCTTTGAGCTCCATTCGGAGAGTTCGTCAACGGATATGACTTTTTTTATATAGACCGACGAATCCTTGTCGGTGATCCCTACCGTTATACTGAATTTATCTCCGCCTCTGAGCTCGCGCTCTTCATATTTGAAGATCTGACCGAGCAAAACTGCGGACGCATACGATTTTACGGCGTGTCTCAACTGTACGTTGCCGACAATTTGAAACTCACTTCCGATAAGTAGTTCGGGAGATGAAATATCAAACGTGAAGCATCCGGAAACGGGGTTCTCGCCGTCCGGCTTCAAATAATGCGCTCTGTCGTCGAATAAAGACGCTTTCTTTTCGAGATCGGGTTTTGTCTCTCCCGATTCGAGCATCGCCGCCTTCTCTTCAGCAGCGGCTTCAAGGGAACGTCTGAGCTCACTGTCATATACGGATCTCGCCGCTGATTCACGAGACTCAAGATAGCTCTCTATCCCGTCGTCTCCCTGAGTATATACTATGCTTACTTTGTAATCAAGCGAAAACTCACTTCTTATAATATTGCTTATGACCGTTTCTGTTTTGGCAAGATCCAGTATCACGCCCGCCGCGCTCTCAAACGGTATCTCGAGTTTCAGCGTATCGCCGTTGACGGTAGCTTTGTAATCTTTAAAAAAGCCCTTTACGGCAGTTCCGTCTTTCTTTGCGCTTTCTATGATCTCGGGAACAAAATCTTCCGAGAAAGATTCGGGAGGAAACGTAGGAAAAAGCCTTACGGATTCAAGGTCGTAAAACTCCGCAAGGTTTCTTTCGAGTTCAGATATGATTTTGGTTTTGACAGTAGTCGGATAAGAGAAAAAGATCTCGTACATCTTTCTCGACTTATCAGCCCTCACTCTGATGTCAGATGCATTATCGAACAGATCGCTCTGACCTTTGTTCATCGGAGTGTATTTTGAAAAGATCTGCCGCATAGTTTTATCGGACATTAATATACCTCCGTGAATTAATCGTTGATGAAGTTTAAAGTCTCTTTTTTCAGCGTTTCGAGTATTTCATTCTCCTCGACACGTCCGACAGTTTCGCCTTTCTTGAAGAGGACGGCGAATCCATCGCCTCCGGCAATACCGAAATCCGCTTCTCTCGCTTCGCCGGGGCCGTTAACAACGCATCCCATAATGGCGACGTTCACTCTTTTACCCTTCGTATCGACGGTGTCGGCGAATTCTCTGAACACGGAAGTGATCCCTATAATATCGATCTTTGTCCTGCCGCAGGTCGGGCAAGAAATAATGTTTACTCCGCCTTTGGACAGTCCGAGTGAATTGAGTATTTCTTTTCCGGCTCTGACTTCTTTTACGGGATCTGCGGTGAGCGATACTCTGATAGTATCTCCGATGCCGTCGAGCAGGAGCGATCCTATACCGACTGAACTCTTAATAATACCGGCGTATTCGTCTCCCGCTTCGGTAATACCGAGATGCAAAGGATAATCGGAATCGTTTGAAACGATCCTTGAAGCTTCCGACATAGTGCGGATATCGGAAGACTTAATGGATATGACGATATCGGAAAAGCCGAACTTTTCAAGCATATCCGCCTGCGTCAACGCGCTTTCCGCAAGAGCTTCGGCGCAGGGGCTTCCGTATTTCTGAAGGATCTTCTTATCGAGAGAACCTGAATTCACGCCTATCCTGATCGGAATACCTAAAGTCAAACAGGTAGACGCTACCTCCTTGACTTTCCATTCCGCTCCGATGTTACCGGGGTTTATCCTGATTTTATCCGCTCCGCTCATCGCTGCCGCAATAGCGGTTTTATAATCGAAATGTACGTCGGCGACGAGGGGAATGTCGATCTTTTCTTTTTTTATTATTGAGAAAACGGCCGCGGACTCCTCATCGGGTACCGTCATTCTGACAATATCAGCGCCGGCTTCTTTAACTTTTCTGACCTGAGCGACTACGGCTTCAAAATCATGAGGATCTACATTGATCATCGTTTGAACGGAAATCGGCGCTCCTCCGCCGATACAGATCGAGCCCACTCTGATTTTCTTGGTATTTTTTCTTACAGCCGACATTGTAATTCTCCGTTTTTTAAATACTTATGTGAAAAGACCGATTACGTCCTTGCAAATGATAAACGCCGAAAACAGAAGCAGTATGACGAGTCCCGCAAAATTGATATAACCCTCGACCTCTATTTTCATAGGTTTTCGTCTGACCGCCTCGATCAAGAGGAATATGATCCTTCCTCCGTCAAGCGCAGGCAGCGGCAGCAGATTCATAACTCCCAGATTAACGCTGATGACAGCGCCGAGATAAAGGAAGTTCATGAAATTTGACAGTTTCGATCCTTTACTGTTCGTTCCCACTTCTACGAGAGCCTTGGTGACTCCAACGGGGCCCGAGACCGCACCGATACCGTATCTGCCTCTTATGAGGTCATACAGAGACTGCCATATCATTTTGACTGTGTTGACAGACTCGTAAAACGATTCTTTCATTACGTTGCCTACGTTTTTTTCAAGAGGCGCGACGGCAAAATCAATTTGAGCAAATTCAGTTCCGCTTTCCTCGAAAGTCGGAAAAACAACGTCCGGAAGAATGACGGTCTTTCCGTCTCTTTCAACCGTCAGATCTACAGGCTCTATACCGCGGCGCATGATCTCATACGACATTTCGCTGTATATGTGGACTGAATGGCCGTCGACTTCAACAATTCTGTCGCCGAGCTCGAGACCGCTCTCAACCGAAACGCAAGTCTCCTCGGGAAAATAAGATACGACCGTAGAACCGAGCTGAGGGGAGGTTGCAATATATACGAACATAACGATCACGCCGAAAAGTATATTTACCACGGGGCCGGCAGCCGTGATCAAAAATCTCTGCCAGACCTTCTTTTTATGAAAAGCATTCTCGTCTTCGGATTCTTCATCCTCGCCTTCCATGCTGACGAACCCGCCTATGGGAAAAGCTCTGAGAGAGTACTCGATGCCGTTTTTTTTCGATTCTTTCTTAAGGATTCTGGGACCCATCCCGATCGAAAACTCTTTGATAGTTACTTTGAAGAGTCTCGCCATCAGGAAATGACCGCCCTCATGAATAAAGATCAGAAAGCCGAAAAGAAATATCGCAAGAATTATATATAAAACAGTAATACTATCACATCCCGTCGAATCAGAATAATTTATACTTTTCAATAACGCCGCGAGCGATGGCTCTCGCCGATCTGTCTGCGTCGTAAACGTTCTCCACGGTACATTCGTCGTGAGGTTTGAAGCGTTCGATCGTTTCACACACGACGTCCGATATTGAATTATAACCTATTTGCCCGGATAAAAACGCCCCGACTGCTTCCTCGTCCGACGCGATCAGCGCGGCGGGGGCTGTCGTTCCCATCTTATAAGCTCTTCGTGCCGCGTCAAGAAGCGGGAAAGTTTCGGTATCGGGTCTGTCAAAGGTCAGTTTCTCCAGCGAGAAGAAATCGAGTCCCATTTCGTCGATTTTCATTCTTTCGGGATATGACAGCGCGTACCTGATACAATGCCTCATATCGGGTGAGCCGAGCTGAGCTATGACCATATTATCAATGTATTCGACCATCGAGTGAATTATACTCTGTCTGTGAACGAGCACTTCTATCCTGTCGGGATGAATACCGAACAGTCTCGCCGCTTCAATGATCTCAAAGCCTTTGTTCATTAGAGTTGAGCAGTCGATAGTTATCTTCGGTCCCATCTTCCACGTCGGATGCGCAAGCGCCATTGCGGGAGTTACAGAATCGAGTTCTTCTCTTTTTTTCCCGAAGAACGGGCCGCCTGATGCGGTCAGCAATATTCGCTTTACCATATCAGGCGCGGCGTATCCACGCGCGTCGATCGCGCCTGAGGTCAGCAGGCATTGAAATATAGCGCTGTGTTCACTGTCGACGGGGATCAGCTCGCCGCCGCAATTTCTGACGTTATCGAAAATGATGCCGCCGACAGATATGATCGATTCTTTATTAGCGATCGCAAGACGGCCGCCGGACTTTGAAGCTGCAAGTGCTGACGGTATCCCTGCCATTCCCGATATCGAATGAACGAATACGTCAGCGCCGCATTCTTCGACGCATTTACAAACCGCATCGGGTCCTCCGTAAACGCGAACTTCGGTATCCGAAAGCAACACTCGCAGATCGGATGCGAGCTCAACGTCAGGAACAGCGCATACCGGAGCGTGAGTCTTCCTCACCTGCTCGGCGAGAAGCGCGATATTCCTGCCTCCGGTGAGCAGAACTATGTTCATGCCGGAGGATTCGATCGAGTCGATCGCCTGTCTCCCTACGGAGCCGGTGCTGCCAAGCACGGCAACGTTTTTTTGCATATTAATACCTCGGAGGTCAATTATTATTTGAATACGATGTTCTTAAAGAATATCATCAGCAAAAGGAAAAGCGGAGCTGTAGGGATAACGCTGTCGAATCTGTCAACGATCCCGCCGTGTCCCGGCAGAATATTGCCGTAGTCCTTTATCCCGTATTTACGCTTGATAAGAGACGCGATAAGGTCTCCGATCTGAGATACGACCGCTATCAGAATCCCGCCTGCAACGAATGTCCATATTGGAAGGATCAGTTTTATCTTCATCGCATGGGTAAGAATGATCCCGTAGACCGTGCAGAAAAGCGTGCAGAAGAAAGTTCCGCCGATGGCTCCTTCAACCGTCTTTTTGGGGCTGACGCTCGGAATAAGCTTGTGCCGTCCGAAAAGTCTTCCCGTGAGATATGCGAAAATATCGCATATGAGCGGACCTACTACCGGAATCAGAAAATAATACTGTCCGTTCTTTTCAAGTCTGAGAAGTTCGATCGCAACGAATCCTGTTATGACGTAAAGACAAAGCGAAAAAGTAGTCGCGGAATCGACGACGTCGGTCCTTTTTGAGAAAACGCCGGCGGCGAGCATGAGGAAAAGAGCGACCATCATTATGCCGAGAAAAGTCGCGGTGTAATAATTAATGTCTCTCGCTTCCGTTATAAACTTTGCAAGTATAGGCAAAGCAGCCGCCGCGATCATCACGGGAGCGGTAATCAAAGGATTCTTTATCGTGCCGAGACATTTGAGCATTTCATAAGTTCCGACGACGCTGAGTAACGACAGAAAAACCGGAAGCGCGTAAGTGCCGGAAAAGATCACGAAAGGCACCGCGATCAAAACGAGAATGGCGCCTGTGATAGTACGCTTAAGCATTTTTTACACCTCCGAAGTTCCGTTTTCTTTTTGAAAAATCAATAATAGCCTTGTTGACCTCTTCAGGCGACATATCGGGCCATAGTACGTCGGTAAAATAGAATTCACTGTATGCGGACTGCCACATGAGGAAGTTGGAGAGTCTTACCTCTCCGGCGGTTCTTACGATAAGATCGGGATCGGGAGAATTCGCGGTATACAGATTCGCGCTGATATCGTCTTCGCAGATCTCCGTTTTACCTGATTTCAGCGCCTCGTTCACCGCATGGACTATCTCCGCTCTGCCGCCGTAATTCAGCGCAACGTTAAGCGTCTTCTTGTAATGAGCCGTAAACTCTTCGAGTTGCAGGCACTTGGATTTGAGTTCTTCGCCGAGCGCTTCTTTATCGCCGAGAAAGATATACTTTACGCGGTTCTCTTCGTCTTCATCGTTTGCGGTCTTTATATATTCGTCGAGCAGTCTCATCAGAGCGTCTACTTCGCGTTTCGGCCTCGACCAGTTTTCCGTGGAAAAAGCGTAAACCGTGATCGTATCGATACCAATATCGCTGCAGTATTTAACTACCTTTTTGAAAGTAGCGGCTCCGACTTTGTGACCCGCTTCCCTCGGAAGAGACCTTCTCTTAGCCCAACGGCCGTTTCCATCCATAATGAACGCAATATGAGTGAGTCCCGAGTTCTCAACGACCTCTTTAATATCGACGTTTTCGGTTTCAGTCTTATTCTTCTGTTTCTTTTTAAATAGCATGATAATCTCCGTCTTAACGATAAGAAAACGTTATTTCACAGAAAAAAGCCGGGCCCCGGAAGCTCCTTGAAGCCGGCAGGGGCCCGGACTTTGATCACAGATCAGATCTCCATGATCTCCTTTTCTTTTTCTTCGGTCACCTTATCGATCTCTTTGATATACTTGTCCGTGAGATCCTGAGTGAGTTTTTCAGACTGTTTCTGTTCGTCCTCGTTGATCTCGCTGTTTTTCTTCATTTCCTTGATCTTGTCGTTCGCGTCTCTGCGGATGTTCCTGATCGCGACTTTTGCCTCTTCGCCCATTTTGGAGATCTGCTTGGAGAGCTCTTTTCTTCTTTCCTCTGTGAGCTGAGGAAAAGCAAGACGGATGGTTTTGCCGTCGTTCACGGGAGTGATACCTACGTCGGACGCGAGGATCGCTTTTTCAATATCTTTGAGAGTAGTCATATCCCAGGGAGTGATCGCAAGAGTTCTGGGGTCTGTAGCCTTGATCTCAGCCATTTGGTTGATAGGCGTAGGCGTACCGTAGTACGAGACCTCGATACCCTTCAGAACGGCGGTATTAGCTCTGCCTGCTCTGATAACGGTAAGGCTCTCGCGATATACGGCAACGGATTTTTTCATTCTCTCTTCGTACGGAGCGGTTTCGATCTTCATATTAAAATCTCCTTTTCAAATTCAAATTTATTATGACGTACGGGCTTCGCCCGTTCAGACTAAACTTTTATCTGACAATCGTTCCGAGTTTTTCTCCCATGACGGCTCTGTAGATCTTTTCGGGCTCGTCGAGTCCGAACATAACGGCGGGAACGTGTCCGCTTTCCGCAAGGACCGACGCGGTCATATCGATCGCCTTAAGTCTCTTGTCTATGATCTCCGTGTAAGTCGTCTCTTCGATCTTTGTCGCCGTCGGATCGAGTCTCGGGTCCGCGGAATATAAATAGTCGATATTCTTAGCAAGAAGAAGGGCGTCAGCGTTTATCTCCATAGCGCGAATAACGGCGGGCGTATCGGTTGAAAAATACGGTGAGCCGAGACCGCAGGCGAATATCACTACTCTTCCTTTTTCAAGGTGACGTCTCGCCTTTTCTGCCGTATAAAGCTCCGCGAACTTATCCATCTGCACGGCGCTCATAACTCTCGCGTCAATACCGGTCTTGCTCAGAGCGTCCTGAAAAGCGATCGAATTCATGCAAGTCGCCAGCATGCCGATATTGTCCGCTCTCGTTCTGTCCATATCTCCGCCGCTTCTGCCGCGCCAGATGTTGCCCGCACCGATAATGATCGCTACCTGCACTCCGGCGTCGCAGCACTTTTTTATGACCGAGGCAACGCACTCCATGTAATCGTGGTTGAATATCTCGTCGGTGTCCTTGGCAAGAGCTTCGCCGGACAGTTTAAGTAAGACTCTCTTATAAGGTATTTTATCAGCCATATTAACTCCGTTATTTATAATATATATTATTTTACATTAAAATAATACGTTTGTAAAGTACCTGATCGAAAAATGTTCTGTATAAAAGAAGAACAGCGGGAAAAGCGTTGCTTTTCCCGCTGAAAAATAAGATCACCAACCTCTGATGTTTGTAGCGTAATCTCTGAAGATCATGGGCAGAGATTCTTCGGGATCCATCTCTTCTTCTTTCTTCGGATCAGTACCGTCGAAGTAGAAAGACAGCTTGTCGTAAGACTCAATAGCTTTGACTTCGTCTCTCAGAGCGGTAAGATTTGCATTGAACTCATCGAGAGACATCGCCTGGATCCTGTTATAGAATTCGGCAGATCTTGCGGAGAGATCCTTGAGTAAGGGTTCCGTCTGCTCGGTAACGCTGACCATGCCGTAGCTATAAGGCAGATAAAGCATCTTGTTACTGTTTTTAGCGGAATCCCAAGCGCTGATGGGAGTGCCTTCCGCAGGATAAGTAACGAAAGAGTTACCGGTCTCTTTGAGATCCATCTTGTACTTGTCGTTGAGAATACGGATTATACTGTCGTCCTCCATATCATATCTCCAGTTTACGCCTTCTTTGCCGTACTGAAGGATAGTACGTAGCTCGGTGTTCGTGTTTATCGCGGTAATGATCTCCATCGAACGCTCCATGCTCTTCGTGTAAGCGCTGACGGCGAATCCGGTCTCAAACGCGTCGTCTCTCGACATCTGAGGATACTGAAGGACTACGAACTGATAATCTTCCTCGTAATCTTTGAGGTCTTCCAGAGAACCGTTGTAGAATCCTACTGCAAACTCGTCTGCGGAATCAAAATCTACGGGGGTTGCAAGCTGATGAAGTCTCTTGTAGCTTCTGTAGTTGTTGATGAATGATGTCTGCTCGAACGGGCTCTTGATCGTCTTTACGAAAGGTGTGAATTCAGTCGTTCCGACGTCTATCTGAGCGGTGATGAGAGAGAAAGTATCGTCGTCTGTCTCGCTGAAATACTTGACGTTCGGGATCTTGAAGTCTCCCGCTACGGGAATGATATCGGGTTTATTCTTGATAACGTCTTCAAGGAAGGAAATGCCCGTCTCGTCGTAATTGAAAATACTGTCGATCTTTGTAAACAAAGCGGGATCGTAAGACAACTCTTCGCAAACTTTCTTGTTAATGAGCATAACTTCCGCGTTACCTACGCATCTGTTGTTCGGGATAACGGAAAGAGCGTTCTCATAGGTTGCGCCGAGGAAGAAGGCGGGATTTATATACGAACGGAGTATCTTACTTTCGTTTGCGACGTTGGACGTAAGATCCGAGAGAAGATAATCGCCGTTCAGAAGCTGAAATTCCTCGTAACCGTGAATAAGGAATATATCGAACTGATCGCTTTCGACCTGCGGATACGAAGTGAAGAGCGAAGAGTTCAGAAAAGCGTTCTTATACTCGTAGTCGTACGGTCTTTTTCCGTCGCTGTCGGCGGGGAGAATATATTTCGCGGGATCTGTCTTTTCGATCTGATAAGCGGTTTCGGACTGCTCTGCCGTATCTTCGGACGAAGCGTCTGCAGCCGTATCCGTTGCGGATTCAAGAGCCGCAGTATCCGCTTCAGAGGTGTCAACGACAGTATCGACGGCTTCTTCCGAAGTTTCGTCAAGAGACGTCGTATCGACCGCGGATTCGGATTCTTCCGCAGTAGTCGTACCGTTCTTCTTAGCTTCACGCTTCTTTCTTCTCTCTTCAGCAGCTTTTGCGGCAGCCTTGTCCTCAGCGTCTTTCAGCTCATATATTTTGGACAAAACGTAAGAGTCGTACTGATCAGCGGGAAATACTTTCAGTTTGATAGCCGTTTTGAAATTAGCCTGTGTGAATTCATTTATGGCATTTTCGACGTAAACGACGGATTCGTCGTCTACTTCGGTGCCTTCAGCCGCAGGAAGCCACAGAGTCAGAGTAGCGGGGAAAACGATCTCCGTTATCTCTTCCTCCTCTTCTTCTTTACCGCACGCGGTCATGAAAAGCGCAGATGCGAGCATAACTGCGGCAAGAAAGAAACTCAATAATCTTTTTTTCATTGCTGATCCTCCTTGGGGAATGAAAAACAATCACATGACATACATTTTAAGTATAAAAGATTCAAATGTCCTTGTCAAGTATAAATATTAAAATATAATTGAACTTAATCGAAAAAAGGGGGATAATGTCAATCGAGGAAGTCCTTCAGTTTTTTTGATCTGCTCGGATGTCTGAGCTTTCTGAGAGCCTTCGCTTCAATCTGTCTTATACGCTCTCTTGTGATATCGAACTCTTTTCCGACCTCCTCGAGAGTTCTCGGGTGACCGTCGAGAAGTCCGTACCGCAGTTCAAGAACGTGTTCCTCTCTCGGAGAGAGCGTGTGAAGCACCTCAGATAGCTGTTCTCTCAGCAGCGCGTACGACGCGGCGTCTGCGGGCGCAGGAGTCTCTTCGTCGGGGATGAAGTCGCCGAGGTGACTGTCCTCCTCTTCGCCTACAGGCGTCTCAAGGGAGACCGGCTCCTGCGCGATCTTCATAATCTCGCGTACTCTCTCCGGGGTCGTGTGAGCGATCTCGGCTATCTCTTCCGGCGTCGCTTCCCTGCCTTTTTCCTGAAGAAGCTGTCTCGATATCTTTGAATATCTGTGGATCGTCTCAACCATGTGAACGGGAATGCGTATCGTTCTCGCTTGATCGGCGATAGCTCTGGTTATGGCTTGCTTGATCCACCACGTAGCGTAAGTTGAGATCTTGTATCCCTTTGAATAGTCGTACTTCTCAACCGCTTTGATAAGTCCCATATTGCCTTCCTGTATCAGATCAAGGAAAAACATTCCCCTTCCCGAATACCGCTTCGCAATACTTACCACAAGACGAAGATTAGCTTCAACTATTCTGTTTTTCGCGTCCTCGTCGCCCTCCGACATCTTTTCCGCATAATACGTCTCCTCTTCGGGAGTAAGCAGAGGAATTTTACCTATCTCCTTGAGGTACATCCTTACGGGGTCGTCGATGGAAAACCCCTCTTTTTTCAGCGCGTCTTCCATTACTTCCGCTGTCGTCAGTTTAACGGCGTCCTCTTCAAAGCTGCGCACTTCGTCGTCGTCACCGTTGATGACGGTGATGCCGCGTTCTTCCAGATCCTCGTAAAACTTCTCGATCTGATCGAGGTCGACGTCGACGCTCTCGAGCGCGTTCGCGATCTCCTGACCCGAGAGCGATCCCTTCTGAGCGCCTTTTTCTTCAAGCTTTTTCAATAGTTCGAGTTTTTCTTCTTCCATTGATAAGAAATCCTTTCGGACGTCTGCGCTCATGCAGGGCAATCACGCATCACATGTTCCTGAGTTTTGAATATTTTACGAATAGTTTTCTGAGAGCTTTCTTTTCGATCTGACGGATCCTTTCACGCGTGATCTTGAGCTGCTGACCGATCTCTTCAAGCGTGTAAGTCTTTCCGTCGAGAAGTCCGTAGCGGAGCTTCAGAACGTGCTCTTCTCTGGGGCTGAGTGCATGAAGCGCGTTGCTCAGCTCTTCTTTAAGAAGGGACTTATAAGCTTCGTCTTCCGGAGACGGAGTTTCGGAATCGGGAATGAAATCTCCGAGGTGGCTGTCCTCTTCTTCTCCGATAGGAGATTCGAGAGAGATCGGAGTCTGAGTGACTCTCTGTATGTTGACGACTCTCCAAGGCTCCATTCCGAGTCTCTCCGCGAGTTCTTCCGTCGTAGGCTCGCGTCCGAGTTCCTGAAGCATCTGCCTTGAACATCTCGTCACTTTGTTATAAGTTTCGACCATATGAACGGGGATCCTGATGGTTCTTCCCTGGTCTGCGATTGCTCTGTTGATAGACTGCTTTATCCAGCAGGTAGCATACGTCGAAAACTTGTATCCCATCGTGTGGTCAAATTTTTCGACCGCTTTCAGAAGGCCTATGTTTCCTTCCTGGATAAGATCGAGGAAAGGAAGTCCTTTTCCTATGTAACGCTTTGCGATATTGACCGCAAGCCTGAGGTTTGCTTCGACGAGTTTGTTTTTCGCTTCTTCGTCTCCTTCAACGATCCTCTTTGCGAGCTCAACTTCACTGTCGCCGTCGATAAGCGGTATCTTGCCTATTTCCTTCAGATAGATCCTTACAGGGTCCTCGGTCGAAACGTCCTCGGTTGTAAGTATTCTGTCGATGTCGTCGACTCCCTCTTCCTGGTCGTCAGACTCGATCTCGTCTATCTCGTCGGGAGTGATATAGTCAATTACGTCGATCCCCTCTTCTTCGAGCCATACGCTGACTTTAATGAGATTATCAACGGACATATCGGGAGCCTTGTACGTTATGCGGATATCGTCGTAAGTAATATACCCCTGTTCCTTGCCGCGAGCTATAAGTTCTTCAAGTTCGGGATTTTTAGCGGCATTCGGCGCGGCCTTCTTGGATTTTGAGCCTTTTGCAGTGATTTCAGACGGCTCCTCGCTCGCTTCAGATATCTGCTCGGGAACTGCCGCGATCTCTTCCTTCGCCTCAACTGCATCTTTAGGTTCTGCCGCTTTTTCTTTTATCTTTGTCTTCGGCTTTTCAGTGGACTTTTTGTCGGTTTTAGCGGGCTTTGCTTCATCGGCGGCCTTTTCCGGTTTTACGTCGGCTGTTTTTTCAGCCTTATTAGCCTTTGTCGCTTTTGCCGGAGCCTTTTTCTCAACAGTTTTCTTTGGCGCAACAGTTTTTTTTGCTGGAGCTTTTTTTGTCTTTTTTTCGACCTTTTCGACCTCAGCTTCTTTTACGTCGCCATTTTCGGTCTTCGACTTTTTGCTCTTAGCGGAAGACGCCGCTTCCTTTGCCTTAGCTTCTCCCTTATCTTTTGCCGCGGTCTTTTTTGTGTCAGCGGTCTTTTTTTCGGTTTTAGCCGGCTCAGTCTTCTTAGCGGGTTTCGCGGGAACGGTCTTCTTTTCGGCTTTTGCCGGAGTCGTCTTCTTTTCGGTTATTTCAGAAGCTTCAGCTGCTTTGGTCGCTTTCTCCGGCGCTGCTTTTTTCTTAACCGTTTTCTTTGCGGGAAGCTCCGTCTTTTCCGCTTCTTTTTTCTTTTTCGCGGTTGACGCCTTTGCAGGCTTTTCAGAGGGTTTTGCAGCTGCGGCTTTCTTCTTGGAAACGGACTTCTGCTCTTTTTCTGTTACCTGTTCTTTTTCGGTTTTCTTAGATGCCATGTCGATTCCTTTCACACGTGCGTGTATTAAACTAAAAATTATTCTTCATTTCTTCTGCGCCTGATCTTCTCGATAATGTCGTCGTTGTCGGACGGTGACTCTTTCGAATTTATCCTGCGGACTTCGTTTTTCAAAGCGGTGCAGTTCTCATTGAAGACCGCGTCTGAATTCGAAAGATGCGATCTCTCGACGAACAGTTTTTGAGCTCTTGACACTTCGTCCTGCGACATCGACTCGTTCAATCTTGTAAAATCAAACGTTTCGCCTTCTCCGGTTCCCATCATCGCGCCGAAGAGGCGTTTTCCGAATTCGGTAACGAAATCGTCTTCCGATAACGATCCCGATTTCCGTACTTTTTCAATATACTCGGGGCAGCAAAGCATGATCCCCAATACTGTTTCTTCAAGCTTTGCAGCTCTTGGATGCTTTGCAAAATCGCGGTTCACGCGATCGGATATGCCGGATGAATCCCGAAGAAGATCGTCGCGCCTTTTCTTTTTTTCTCTTGCATTTTTCCGTCTTACGAGCGACGCTACGTCCGACTCGAAGCTCGTCTTGTTGATACCGAGCCGCTCGCACACCTTTGCGTTGAAAATATCTTTTTCAACGCTCGAGGCAAGTTCTGACGACGCCGCGGCAAGCTCTTTTGCCGCCTTGACTTTATCTTCTTCGTTGTTCAGGTCGTACTTCGAACTGACTTTACCGATAAGAAAATCGAATTTACTTCCGCTTCTGTCTATCAGCTCTCTGAACGCTTCTTTTCCGTACTTTACTATGTATTCGTCAGGGTCTTTCGCGCCTTCGAGTTTAATTACCCTGCACTCGACTCCGACCTCGTCGAGCTTGCCGACCGCTTTCTCGGTGGCTCGCTGACCCGCCTCGTCGCCGTCATAAGCGATGATGACTCTGTCGGTATACTTTCTGATCGCTCTCGCGTGATCTTCGGTGATCGAAGTGCCGAGGGTCGCGACGGTATTCTCAAATCCCGCCTGATGCATAGTTACAACGTCGACGTTGCCTTCAACAAGGATCAGCCCGTCAGAGCAGTTGTTCTTTGCAAAATTCATGGCAAAGAGCGTTTTTCTCTTATTGAATGCCGGAGTGTCGGTAGAGTTCATATACTTCTGCATCGGCTTCTCTTCAAGAGACCGCCCTCCAAAGGCGACGATGTTCCCGGCGGTATCTATCAGGGGGAACATCACTCTGTTCCTGAAAAAGTCGTAAGCTCCGTTCGTCTTCTCGCTCTTTCTGCACAGAGACGCTTCAATCATCTCTTCCTCGGTGAATCCGTGAAGCTTCAAGTGATCCCTCAACAGATTGAAAGAATCGGGGGCAAATCCTATGCCAAACCGTTTGATTATCGGAAGTTCAAGCCGTCTGTTGGCAAGATACGCTCTTGCGGGAGCGCCGACGCGCTCGTCGAAAAGCATATTGCGGAAGAAACGCGCGGCACATACGTTCATTTCGAGTACGCGCGAACGTGATACGCCTTTTTTATAATAGGGCTCGTCATTCGCCTGCGGAATAGTTATTCCTGCCCTTTTCGCGAGAAACTCGACCGCTGACGGATAGTCGAGGTTCTCTGCTTTCATTATAAAGCTTACAGTATCTCCGCCTGCTCCGCATCCGTAACAGTAGAAACTT
Organism: uncultured Ruminococcus sp.; assembly: GCA_902797495.1. Lineage (GTDB taxonomy): Bacteria > Bacillota > Clostridia > Oscillospirales > CAG-272 > RUG14199. The sequence goes on along the minus strand of CADBTH010000005.1, from coordinate 3,531 downwards.
GAAGATGCGGGATAAACCGTAAATGAGGGAGTTTTTTCACTGTGAAAAGGACAAAGACCTTTGAGGTTCGATCCCGCTTTAGAAAGCGTAACATATTGTGTGACGACGTCTTCTATCGGGTTTCGGTACTTGATATCTTCTATTATATTCTGCGGTATTCTCGCCATTACGCGCGCTCCTTTCCCGACCGTATTCTGACGGTCGAATTAATTATGAAACAACTAACGTACCGGAACTGACGCGTCAGTTCTGCGGAGTTCTCCAAACCGAAGGAATAAACAGATTTTTATAAGTATCGATGGCCGATCTGTCGGTAAGGCTCGATATATAGTCGCACGCGCATCTTTCGACCGAGTCGGTTTCAATAAACATAGAATACGGATGAGGTATCTCTTCGGGATGCTTTACAAAGTGGTTGTACAGAATGGCGAGCATTTCCCGAGCTTTTGACTCTTCGGATTTTGCAACGGGGTTTCTGTATACCGCGTCGAACAGAAAATCTCTGAGCTTGTTCGTAGCTTCCCCTATCTCCGGCGTCATAGATATCACGGGTTTTCCTGTGCTGGCTTCAATTACGGACGAGACCATGGTATTGATCCTCTGACCGTGACGGTCTCCGAGGATCTTCCTAATATCCTTCGGAATGTCTTCTATAACCATAATTCCCGCTCTGCAGGCGTCGTCGATGTCATGGTTTATGTAAGCGATACGGTCGGCGAATTTCAGAATAACACCCTCAAGAGTCGACGCCATATTGTCGCCCGAGTGATTGACGATCCCGTCTCTGACTTCCCAAGTGAGGTTCAGGCCTTTACCGTCGTTCTCAAGCTTTTCGACGACTCTCAGACTCTGTTTATAATGGGTGAACTCGGGATCGAAGCACTCCTGCATAACGAGCTCACCGGCGTGACCGAACGGAGTGTGTCCGAGATCGTGACCGAGAGCTGCGGCTTCGCAGAGGTCTTCGTTCAGATTCAGCGCGCGGCAGATGATGCGAGCTATCTGAGCGACCTCAAGAGTATGAGTCATTCTCGTTCTGTAATGCTCGTCTACGGGGAACAAAAAGACCTGCGTCTTGTGCATAAGTCTTCTGAAAGCCTTAGAATGTATGATCTTATCGCGGTCCCGCTGGAACTCAGTTCTGTTGGGACACGGCTCATACGGGAAATCTCTCCCTCGCGTATTTGAAGTCAGGAACGCGTAAGGAGACAAGAACTTCTTTTCGCGCTCGCAGAACATTTCGCTTACAGTCATATTCCCTCCGGAAAATAAAAAGCCATTTCGTGTTTTACGTAATAATAAAATACGCAAAAATCACAAAAATGACTTTTTTCAATATTGATTTGACCTGAAAAATATTTAAGAGTCACCGCTCAGGTCTTTCTTCGGTTCTGATCACGTATGCTTGGCACTTCCCGTTCGTTATCTGAACGACAAGATCGTTCAGCAATGGGAAATGAGACGATAAGCATGAAACCGTGATCAAAACGTCCGTCTTAAACTCCGCCCCTTCAACGATCGCGCCGACTGACGCTATCTTTGCCGCGATCTTTTGGTAATCGGAGTAAGAACATTTAATACCGCACAGCGTATACTCCGCCATTACGGAAAGCCCCGCTTCGTCAAGCGCGGCCTTCGCGGCGGCAGAATATGCGCGGACAAGTCCGCCTGTTCCGAGAAGTATTCCGCCGAAGTATCTCGTCACGACTACGCAGACGCCGTCGACGCCGGACATTTTCAGTACGTTCAGAACGGGGATTCCTGCGCTTCCCTTAGGCTCGCCGTCATCGGTGAAACGGGAGATCATACCGCCGTCGAGTACGTAAGCGTATACGTTGTGCCTCGCGTCGTAGAACTCCTTTTTGATCTTTTCAATAAAAGCCCTCGCTCCAGCCTCGTCGGTTACGGGAGACACGGAGCCGATAAAGATGGATTTTTTCTCCTCGATCTCCGCTCTTGCAGCGCCTTTTACTGTAATCCTTTTTTTATTCTCATCCATCGGGTATTCTCCGGTCAAAACTCTTCTTTTCCGAAAAGAAGGTCGTAATCGTCAATATACTTTTTCAGTTGTCCCGCGCTTTTTTCATCTGCGATAGCACTGATTTTTATGAACTCGTCGCCGTACTCGGCGTTTACGTCTTCACAACATCTGTAAACGGTCGAAACGACAGCGCTCTCCGAGAGCGGAACGGTGATATTGATCCTTTTCTTTCCACCGGACAAAAGTTCTTCAAGACTCTTTGCCAGTTCTTCAATTCCTTCGCCTTTAAGTGCGGATATGAAAACGCATTTCTCGTCGGCTCCCGACGACAGACCGCGAAGAGTCATAAGAACGTTTTCGTCGGCTACGGCGTCGCATTTGTTGAATACTATAAGCGTGGGCTTACCTGTAGCCCCGAGTTCGTTCAGCGTATCGCGTGTGACCTTCATCTGAGACGCAAGATTCTCGTCCGACGCGTCGCAAACGATTATCAGAACGTCTGCGAAGACCGCTTCGTCGAGCGTGCTTTTGAACGCAGATATCAGATGATGCGGGAGACGTCTTATAAATCCGACGGTATCCGTCAGAAGGACGCGTCGCCCGGATGGCAAAGTATACTGTCTCGTAGTCGGATCAAGAGTTGCGAAAAGCTTGTCCTCCGAAAGAATATCAGAATCAGTAAGAAGATTCAGGAGCGTTGATTTGCCGGCGTTCGTGTAACCTACTACCGCGCAGCAGTCTATACCTCCGCGCTCCCTCGAACGTCTTTGAGTTCGTCTGACGGATTCAAGGCGGCGGATCTCTTCTTCGAGGCTCCTTATCCTCGTCTTTAACCGTCTTCTGTCGATCTCAAGCTTAGATTCGCCGGGACCCCTTGTACCGACTCCGCCTCCGAGCCTGGACATCTGCTTGCCCTTACCCATAAGCCTCGGAGCGGTATATTTGAGCTGAGCAAGTTCTACCTGGAGACGGCCTTCGGCGCTGGTAGCGTGAGAGGCAAAAATATCGAGGATAAGCATACTCCTGTCAATGACGGAAACTTCTCCTTTAAGCTCGTCTTCTATTATCTTGATCTGCATTGGAGAGAGCTCTGTGTCAAAGATCACAAGCTCAGCGCCCGTTGCTTTTATCATATCGGAGAGTTCTTCCATCTTTCCTTTACCGATGAAAGTCCTTCCGTCAGGCTTATCTCTTGTCTGAGTGAGAACACCTGCGACCGTGCCGTCCGCGGTCTCAAGGAGCTGCTTCAGCTCGTCGAGGCTGATCATAGCTTCAACCGCGTCAGGAGATGAATACGATGAAACGAGAATCGCGCGCTTTTCCGCGTCGGCTTCAATTGTATTTGACGCGTTTGTTACTTCGTTTTCTTCCGTATATAAAACGGCTTCTAATTCATCGTTCAGAAAATCTTCTGCCATTTGCACCTCATTTCATAATCTTAAAATGGAAAACCGGATAAGAGTCGAAGCTCTTATCCGGAATAAACCAAGTTATTTTGCACGCTGCAGACGCTTGTTGAACTTGTCAACACGTCCGCCGGTATCTACGAC
>CADBTH010000004.1 GCA_902797495.1 uncultured Ruminococcus sp. | reverse complement strand
GACGATGATGAAGATCGGCATTCCCGCCGGGCTCGGAGGGACCATATTCTCATTTTCCAACATGGTCATCCAGTCGTCGGTAAACTCGTTCGGACACGTCTTCGTCACGGGAAACTCCGCGGCACAGAATCTCGAGGGGTTCATATACATAGCGATGTACTCCTTCTATCATGCGGCGATAACTTTCGTCGGTCAGCATATAGGCGCGGGCAGACCCGAAAAGATCAGGAAGATAGCCGTCATATGCATCTCTTATTCCGCCGCGACGGGGCTTATCCTCGGATTTGCCGCGTACGCCTTCGCGCGCCCGTTGCTCGGTATCTACATTCCGTCCTCGAAGGAGGCGGTCGAGTACGGGGTCATAAGGATGTCGGTCATCTGCACGACTTATTTCACCTGCGGCATAATGGACTGCTTCACGGGATTTCTGCGCGGGATGGGGGCGTCTTTCGTACCGATGGTCATCTCTCTCGCCGGCGCGTGCGGATCCAGACTCATATGGATATTCACCGTGTTCGCGGCGAACCGCGACCCCGCCGTGCTGTTCCTCTCTTATCCCGTGTCCTGGTGCATAACTATCGCCGCCGAGTTTGCGGCGTACCTCATAATCAAGAAAAAAATCATGAAAAGAAAGGCCGCTTCGACAGCGAACGGTATCTGAAATGGAGAAGAATATATTTCACACCTCCCCCTATATGGAAAAGGCGAAGGAGATCCTCGCAAAGATGACCCTCTCCGAGAAGATCGGTCAGACGGTGCTCTACGGATCGATGAGCCAGCTCAATATGGACGAGATGAGAGCCGGAAAGATCGGCGCTCTGCTGAACGTGCCGAACGTAAAAACTGCGAACGAGATGCAGCGCATCGCCGTCGAGGAGACGAGGCTCGGAATACCGCTTCTTATCGGTCACGACGTCGTTCACGGCGACAGAACTCTTTTCCCGGCGCCGCTCGCAGGCTCCGCGTCGTTCGACCTTGAACTGATCGAGGGAGCCGAGAGAGTCGCGGCGTCCGAGGCGTACCGCGAGGGCATCAACTGGATCTATTCGCCCATGATCGATATCGCGCGCGACGCGAGATGGGGCAGAATGGCTGAAGGCGCGGGAGAAGACAAGTTCTACGGCTCTAAGGTCGCCGCGGCGAGAGTACGCGGATTCCAGTCGATAAATCCCGAGACCGGTCATCCCTACGCCGCCGCCTGCTTCAAGCATTACTGCGGATACGGACTTTCCGAGGCGGGGCGCGACTACGAGTCGTGCGATGTCGGCGAGAGGACTCTCTACGGAGAATATCTCCCCGTATACAAAGCCGCGCTCGAGGCGGGAGCCATGACCTGCATGAGCTCTTTCAACTCGCTCAACGGCGTGCCCGTGACCGGAAGCCGCTACTATCTGACCGAGCTTCTCCGCGAAAAGTGGGGATTCGAGGGAATGGTCGTCTCCGACTGGCAGTCCGTATCGGAGCTGACCTACCACGGAGTCGTAAAGGACGAAAAAGACGCGGCGCGTCTCGCGATGAGCGCGGGGTGCGACATGGATATGCATTCCGCCGCTTACGACAAGTATCTTGAAGAGATCGTAAAAGAAGACCCCGAATTTGAAAAATACGTAGACGAGGCGGTCCTCCGCGTGCTCTGCACGAAGATAGCTCTCGGTCTGTTTGAAAACCCGTACCGCGAGGAAGACAACGAAAAATACTTCCTCACACCGGAAAACCGCGCGGCGTCGAGAACTCTCGCGGAAAACTGCATGGTCCTTCTCAAGAACGAGGACGGAACTCTTCCGCTCGAAAGAGGGAAGAAGTATCTTCTGACCGGGCCTCTTGCGGACGCGAAGTTCGAGAACATGGGCATATGGGGCGGCCGCGGAGACCCCGCGACTGTCGTTACGGTAAAAGAAGCGCTCGAGGCTGAAGAGGGTATCTCGGTCGAGTATCTCAAGGGGTGCGACTGCGAAGGAAACGACCGCTCCGGCATGAAGGCGGCGGGACGTCTCGCGGCTTCCTGCGACGGGATAATCTACGTATGCGGCGAGCCCTGCCAGTGGGCCGGCGAGGGAGGCGGAAGAGTCGACCTCTCGCTCGGCTCTCCTCAGAGCGATTATCTGAGACTTCTCTCGTCTCTGAGAAAGCCTCTCGTCACGGTCGTTCTGTGCGCAAGGCCCCTCGCTCTGACTGACGTCGACTCCTCCTCGAACGCCGTTCTTCTCGGATGGCAGGGCGGAGTTGAGCTCGGCAACGCCGTGAAGAATATCCTTCTCGGCGAAGTATCCCCGAGCGGACGTCTTCCCGTGACGTTCCCTCGACACACGGGTCAGCTCCCGTTCTACTACGCCAACCTTCCCGGAGGCAGACCGAGATGGAGACCGGACGTGCGCAGCCGCTACCGCGATTGCGACACTACTCCGCTCTATCCGTTCGGTCACGGTCTGACGTACGGAAAGGTCGAATACACGGAGGTCAAGCTCGACAAGAAGACTCTGGCGATGCATGACGACGACATCACCGCCTCCGTCACGGTCAGAAACGACTCCGACGTTGCGGTGAAGGAGGTCGTTCAGGCGTACTTTTGCGACGTTGTCAGCTCCGTCGAGACTCCCGAGCGCAGACTTTGCGGATTTGAAAAAGTGTCTCTCGCGCCTCACGAAGAAAAGAAGGTTTCCTTCACCTTTACCGCGGACGATTTCTCGTTTATCGGTCTCGATATGAAGGATACTGTCGAGCCGGGCGAGATCGTGCTCTTTATAGGCCCGGATTCCACGACGGGCAACGAAGAAAGATTTGAAATAGTGTGAATAAATACAGAGCGTTTCCTCGGAAACGCTCTGTATTTATTCAGTCGAACTTTTTCGGGCGGAACAGGAGACGCTTGAGGGCGGTGCCGTTGAACGGGATCAGGGGATATAGGTAGCTCTTTCCTCCGAACGTGCGGTTCACGCCGACGAGCGCGATACCGGATACTATGCCCGCCGCGAAGCCCCACACGCCGCCTATGGCTGTCAGGGCGAGGGTGATCATTCTGAGATATTTGAAGGCGTAGCCGAGCTCGTAGCTCGACTGCGTGTAGTTTGCGACGGAGGCGAACGCCATATAGAGGATGACGTCGGGCGAGAGCCATCCGACCTTTACGGCAAAGTCGCCGAGAAGAAGTCCCCCGACTACCGAAACGGAGCTCGAGAGGGTGTCGGGCGTATTCAGATACGCGAGCTTCAGCCCGTCGAGCGAGAACTCGACGAGAAAGAGCTGTATTATTATCGGTATCTCTCCGGGGTCGTCCGGCACGCAGAAAGAGAGCCAGTCCGGAAGGACGGCTGAGTTCATGACGGCGAGGTACCAGAGGGGAACGAGAATTATCGACAGAAGAAAAACTATGTGGCGCACGACGCGAAGATACGTTCCCGTGAACGGAGGAAAGTAAAAGTCGTCCGCTTCCTGGAGAAAGTCGAAGATCGACGTCGGGAAGAGGATCGCCTCGGGACTGTTGTCGACGAGGAGCACGACGCTCCCCTCGAGCACGGACGCCGCCGCGACGTCGGGGCGCTCCGTCAGACGGAACTTCGGGAACGGGTCGTACCAGCGTTTTCTGACAAGACATTCCGCGACGCTCTCGTGGCCGAGGACGACCGAGGAAGTGCCGAGATCGGAGAGCGCGGCTCGCAGCTTTTCAAGCGTCGCAGAGTCGACTCTGTCAGCCATATAGCAAAGCGCGACGTCGCACCTCGTGACGCTCCCCGCCCTCGCGTACTCGACTCGCATCATAGGGCTTCTTATCCTTCTTCTGACCATCGCGGTGTTGAAGAGGAGCGTCTCTACGAATCCGTCGCGGCTTCCGCGCAGGACGCGGTCGTTTTCGGGCTCCGTCCCTTCTCTTGCGGGGTAGCTTCTCGAATCGATTATCACGGCGTACGCGCCGAACGGCTTTGCGAGCATTACGCTCTTTCCCGAAAGAACGGCGAAGGAGAGCTCGTCGACGTCGTTTGAGACCGAGGCTTCGACAGCGGGGAGAGAGGACGAAAAATCGGCTGCGCCGCCGATCGACTCAGCCTCCGCCATATACGTCATCAGCTTCTGCATCATCTCTCCCGCGACGAATCCTTCGATATAGAAAAAAGTCTCCTCCGTCGAGGCGAACGCGCACTCGCGCTTCAAAAGATCGAAGCTCTCAGAGCTCATGAGAACGGAGTCGAGCGCGGCGACGTCCTCGGCGTAATTACCGGTAAGTGTATTCATCTTTACCTCTGAAAACGTAGTTACAGTATTGTCGTCATAAGGCGAGGTCCTTATTCAAAACAAATCGGCTGAAATGTTGAAAAAAAGAGCCGCCCGTCTTGAAAGATACTTTTTTATATGATATAATATACTAATAATATTAAAAATCGGGAAGGTGGCTTCGCCGTGACGGAGAAGAGCTGCGACATGAAAGTGAATAAAAAGCTCGTTTACCGTTCCGGTATCGACGACGGGTCGCTCTACGGCGACCGGATCGACCGCGACGCGCTGTACGGCAGGAACGTCGGTTCCGCAAAGGTCTACGGCGAGGGGCTCCGATACGACGTTTTATACAGTCCCGACTGTGAGCGGGCGGATTCGCACGATGAAGATACTGTATGACGGCGGAGATTTCGCAGTCGCGCTGAAACCCGCCGGAGTTCTTTCCGAGGAGAGCGCGACGGAGGAAAACGCGGTAACTCTTTTGTCGCGTCAGCTCTCGCGAAAAGTTTATCCCGTCCACAGACTCGACCGCGCCGTAGGCGGCGCGATGGTATATGCCTTCAGCCCAGCTGCGGCGGCGCGCCTGTCGGCGAGCGGCGCGTTCGAAAAAGAATATATCGCGGTAGTTCACGGAACGACCGACGGGAGCGGAGAGTGGCGCGACCTTCTTTTCAAGGATTCGAGAACGAACAAGAGCTACGTCGTCAAAAGAATGAGGCGCGGAGTGAAGGAAGCCGCTCTGTCGTTTACGACCCTCGCGGCGGCGGACGGACTGTCCCTCGTTTCGGTGAAGCTCGGAACGGGGAGAAGCCACCAGATAAGAGTTCAGTTTTCGTCGAGACGCCATCCGATAGTCGGCGACGGCAAATACGGCGCGTCCGACGGATGTCCGATCGCTCTGTTTCTGAGAAAGATAGTTATCCCGAACGGATCGGATACGCCCGCCGAGATATGCGCGCTCCCCGATACGGACAGATACCCGTGGTCCGTCTTCAGGGATATATTGATTTGAAGAGGAGAGGTTCTGCAATGGCTGATATCGAACTGAAAACGATGTCGAAAATAGAGGCTCTCGTCGGCGCGGAAGACTTCAAGGAACGGATGAGGGAACTCGCCGCGGTCATTCCGGGAGTGATCGACCGCGAAATACCGGATACTCTGTTTTTGAGAAACTATATTTTTTCCATCGATCAGGGGTGCGGATTCTCGACCTGCCTCGGCCTCATGAAAGAGCTCATGGAGGAGTGCGGAAACAGAAACGTCCTTGTCACCGAAGAGTATCTCGGCAAAAAAGGAATCGTTGTGACCGGAAGCGACGGTCAGGGCGTTCCGTTCCTGCGCGCAGTCGACGGAGAGATCGTCGGGATAGATATTTCCGAATGGCTCGGCAAGCTCAATATGCCCGAATTCAGACGGACGCTCATAAATCTCAGAAAAAAAGACGAAAAGACAGTTTACGTTTTCAGAATACCGCCGGTCGAGCCGCGCGTCATGAAGAAAGTTCACGACGCGATCTACGACGTCATGTTCGTGACCGACGTGACTTTCAGACCTCTGACGGCAGACGACTGCTTCAGATACGCGTCGTCCGTCGCCGGGAAAAAAGGCTTCGTTCTCGACGAAGAAGCCGCATCGTCGCTTGAAAAAAAGATAGACGAAGAGAGGTCGGACGGAAAGTTTTACGGATTCGACACCGTCAGAAAGGTAATTGACGAGGTCATATTCAACAAACTCCTGCTCGGCGCGAAGGACGGAACAGAGGACCGCCGCATCGGAAAGGACGACGTCGACGCGGTCACCGTGCCCGGCGAAAGAAAAAGAGATCCGCTCGACGCATTCGACGAGTATATCGGAATGGAGAACGTCAAGAGGCAGATCTCGGAGATCGTATCTCAGATAAAGTATCTTCGCTCGCGCCGCGGCGCGGCGATGCCGTGTATACATATGAAGTTCGTCGGCAATCCCGGAACGGGAAAGACCACCGCCGCGCGTATCGTCGGCGAAGCTCTCGGCGAGTACGGGATACTGAAGAACGGCTCGTTCTTTGAGTACACCGGACGCGCGCTGATAGGCGAGCACATAGGAGAAACGGAGGCGAGGACTTCGGAGATATGCAGGACTGCGTACGGCTCCGTGCTGTTCATCGACGAGGCGTATTCTCTCTGCTTTTCCGACAGCGACTCGCGTGACTTCGGCAACGAGGCGCTCTCGGTACTCGTGTCTGAGATGGAGAACCACCGCTCCGATTTCGTCGTTATCATGGCGGGATACGAAAAAGAAATGGACGAGATGATGAGCGCGAATATCGGGCTCGACAGCAGGATGCCTTACAAGATAGTCTTCGATTCGTACAGCGGCGAGCAGCTCTTCGCGATCTTCATGAAGATGGCGGGAGACGAGTTCGGGTACACCGCGGAGCTTGAAGCGGCGGCGAAGAAGTATTTCCTTTCCATCCCGGAGGAGTTCATCGGATCGAGGGAATTCTCCAACGCGAGATTCGTCAGAAATCTTTACGAGAGATGTCAGAGAAAGATGCTGACGAGGTGCATGGAGAAGGGCGGCGACGTCGTCATGGACGCGTGCGACTTTGAAGAAGCCTCGTCCGACAAAGATTTCAAATTCAACAACAGATCCGTATCGGTCGGCTTCTGAGCCGCCGGTAAAAGGAGTATTTATGACTGAAGAAGCGAAAAAAGTTTTGAAACGCGCCGTCGGCAAGATCGCCGACAACTACGAAAAATCGGATATCCTGATGCTCAAGGATCAGACGCCGCTCCCCGACAGAAACGCGGTCATCGGAATCATCAAGGGGCTTCGCGGAGTCATGTTCCCGGGATATTTCGAGGGCAAGCTGACCGCCGGAGCGGAACCGGATTATTATATCGGCTCGGCGCTGACCGACCTTTACGAAAAGCTCTACGAGCAGGTCGTGCTCGCGCTCTCGTATAAAAAGAAAAAAATCACCGGCGCGGTGAGGGAAAGGGCTGAGGAGATCTGCGACAGATACTTCGCGAAGCTGCCGGAAGTGCAGCGCACCCTTCTCAAGGACGTCGAAGCCGGTTACAACGGAGACCCCGCGGCGAAGAGCATGGAGGAGATCATTTGCTCCTATCCCGGCTTCCTCGCGATATTCGTATACAGGATCGCTCACGGGCTCTACGTCGAGAACGTCCCGTTCATCCCGAGGATCATGACGGAGTACGCCCACGGCGAGACGGGGATCGACATCAACTCCGGCGCTGAGATAGGAGAGTACTTCTTCATCGACCACGGCACGGGCGTCGTTATCGGCGAGACTACGGTCATCGGCGACAACGTCAAGCTCTATCAGGGCGTGACGCTCGGCGCGCTCTCGCTCAAGAGCGGGCAGAAGCTCGCCGGAAAGAAGCGTCATCCCACGGTAGGAAACGGAGTGACGATATACGCGAACGCCACGATCCTCGGAGGGAACACCGTCATAGGAGACGGCTCCGTCGTCGGAGGCAACACGTTCATTACGTCGTCCGTCGGCGAGAATACCAAGGTCAGCGCGAAGGCGCAGGAGCTTGATATCAAGACGGGAAAAATGACAGATATCGAATATTATATTTAAACATAAAGGAGAAGATCATGCCGTTTGTTTACAGTGAACCTTGCCACACCTTCAGCGAGTATCTTCTGATACCGGGTTACACGTCTCCGGATTGCATTCCCGCAAACGTGAATCTGAGAACGCCGCTCGTAAGATACAGGAAAGGTGAAGAGCCCAGAATCAGCCTCAATATCCCTCTCGTCTCCGCGATAATGCAGTCGGTATCCAACGATACGATGGCAATCGCCCTTGCAAAAGAAGGCGGCATGTCCTTCATCTACGGGTCTCAGTCTATCGAAGACGAGGCGGCGATGGTCGCAAAGGTCAAGAATTATAAAGCGGGATTCGTCGTCAGCGACTCGAACGTAACGCCCGACGACACGCTCGCCGATATTCTCAGAGTCGTTGAGGAGAACGGTCACTCGACGGTCGCCGTCACAGACGACGGAACGTCCTCGGGCCGCCTTCTCGGTATCGTCACGGGACGCGACTACAGAGTCAGCAGAATGTCGACCGACCTCAAGGTCAGCGAGTTCATGACTCCGATCGACGCGCTCGTCACAGCTCCCGACACGACGACCCTCAAGGAAGCGAACGATATAATCTGGGATCACAAGCTCAACTCCCTTCCTCTGCTTGACGAGGAGGGAAGGCTCAAGTATCTCGTATTCAGAAAAGACTACTCTCAGCACAAAGAGAACCCGGACGAGATGCTCGACTCCAACAAGAGATACATGGTCGGCGCAGGTATCAACACGCTCGACTATGAGAAGAGAGTCCCCGCGCTTGTGGAAGCGGGAGCGGACGTGCTCTGCATCGACTCTTCCGAGGGTTACTCCTGCTGGCAGAAGCAGACGATCGATTTCATCCGCGCGAAATACGGCGATTCCGTTATGGTAGGCGCCGGCAACGTAGTCGACCGCGACGGATTCATGTTCCTCGCCGAGGCGGGAGCGGACTTCGTAAAGATCGGTATCGGCGGCGGCTCGATCTGCATCACGAGAGAGCAGAAGGGTATCGGGCGCGGACAGGCTACCGCAGTCATCGAAGTTGCGGCGGCTCGTGACGAGTACTATGAAAAGACGGGTATCTACGTTCCGATCTGCTCCGACGGCGGCATCGTTCACGACTACCACATGACTCTCGCTCTCGCAATGGGAGCCGACTTCATCATGCTCGGCAGATACTTCGCAAGGTTCGACGAGAGCCCGACGACGAAGCTCAACATAAACGGAACTTACGTCAAGGAATACTGGGGCGAGGGCTCCAACCGCGCCCGCAACTGGCAGAGATACGACCTCGGCGGAAAATCCAAGCTCTCCTTCGAGGAGGGAGTCGATTCGTACGTCACGTACGCGGGACCTCTTCACGACAACGTCCAGAAGAGCCTTTACAAAGTAAAGTCAACGATGTGCAACTGCGGAGTCACGAATATCGCCGACCTGCAGAAGAACGCGCGCATCACGCTCGTCTCTTCGACGAGTATCGTCGAGGGCGGCTACCACGACGTCATGCTCAAAACTGCCAACAAACGCGACTGATAAATAAATATTAACGGAGGAGCATATGTCATATAAGAGCGATATTGAAATAGCGCAGGAATGTAAAATGCGCCACGTCCTCGACGTCGCCCGCGAGGCGGGTATCGGAGAGGAGTTCATAGAACAGTACGGCAATTACAAGGCGAAGATCGATCTGTCGGCTCTGAAAAAAGAAGGAGAGAACGGCAAGCTCGTTCTTGTCACGGCGATCACGCCCACTCCCGCGGGAGAGGGAAAGACCACGACGACGATCGGACTCGCGGACTCTCTTCGCAGAATAGGCAAGCATCCAGTCGTCGCTCTGAGGGAGCCCTCCCTCGGACCGGTGTTCGGAATCAAGGGCGGCGCCGCGGGCGGCGGTTACGCTCAGGTCGTTCCGATGGAGGACATCAACCTTCATTTCACGGGCGACTTCCACGCGATAGGAGCCGCGAACAATCTTCTCGCGGCGATGCTTGACAACCATATCCAGCAGGGCAACGCGCTCGGCATAGATCCTAAGAAAATAACGTGGCACCGCTGCGTCGACATGAACGACCGTCAGCTCAGATTCGTCGTCGACGGACTCGGCGGACGCGCAAACGGCGTGCCGCGCGAGGATTCCTTCGATATCACGGTGGCTTCCGAGATCATGGCGGTCCTCTGCCTCTCTTCCTCGATCACCGATCTCAAAGAGAGACTTGCAAGGATCATCGTCGGATATACTTACTCGGACGACCCCGTCACCGCGGGAGATCTCAAGGCGGCGGGAGCAATGGCGGCGCTCCTCAAGGACGCGCTGAAGCCTAACCTCGTCCAGACTCTCGAGGGAACGCCCGCTCTCGTTCACGGCGGCCCGTTCGCAAATATCGCGCACGGATGCAACTCCGTCATCGCGACGAAGATGGCTATGAAATACGGCGACTACGCCGTAACTGAAGCGGGATTCGGCGCGGATCTGGGAGCCGAAAAGTTCCTCGACATAAAGTGCCGTATGGCGGGTCTCACCCCCTCCGCGGTAGTTATCGTCGCGACGGTCAGAGCGCTCAAAATGCACGGCGGCGTTCCGAAGGACGCTCTCGGAGAAGAGAACCTCGAGGCCCTGGAAGCGGGACTCCCGAACCTTCTCAGACACGTTTCCAATATCAAAAACGTATACCGTCTGCCCGCGGTCGTCGCGGTCAATAAGTTCCCGACCGATACGGACGCGGAAGTCGCGCTCGTCATCAAAAAGTGCCGTGAACTCGGCGTCAATACGGTTCTTTCCGACGTATGGGCCAAGGGCTCGGCGGGCGGCGAGGAGCTCGCGCGCGAGGTCGTAAGGCTCTGCGAGGAGGAGCGCGGCGACTTCACGTTCTCTTACGAGGACGGTGCGAGCGTAAAAGAGAAAATCGAAGCGGTCGTCAAAAAGGTTTACGGAGGCGACGGCGTCGCTTACAGCGCGCCCGCCCTCAAGCAGATAGAAAAAGCGGAGCAGATGGGCTTCACGTCAGCGCCCGTCTGCATAGCGAAGACTCAGTACAGCTTCTCCGACGATCCCGCGAAGAAGGGCGCGCCGGAGGGCTTTACGGTCACAGTCAGAAACGTGAAGGTTTCAGCCGGAGCGGGATTCATCGTCGTTCTGACAGGAGACATCATGACAATGCCCGGGCTTCCCAAGTCGCCGGCGGCGGAGCGTATCGACGTCGATGAAAACGGCAGGATCTCAGGCCTGTTCTGATAAAAGAACAACGGAGGACAATATGAAAAGAATAGTTTCGCTTCTCCTCGCCGTCGTCATGCTCTTTGCGCTCGCATCCTGCGGCGGCAAAGAGGAAGACGCGACCGGAGAATACGTTCCCGACGCGGATCCGTCTCCCTCGAAATCCGCGGAATCCGTTCTCTTTGAAAAAAGCGTCACCGTCACGACGGGGCGCGACGTCAAGGTGAAGTTTTACGGCCGCGACGGCGGACTCAGCAGCATCGGCGTGACGCCGAACGGCGCTGAAGAAGTAAAGCACGACATTTCCGAGGCTTCGGAGAAGGTGCTCGGCCGCGTTGAATACGCTGTATCCGACGACCCCGAATTCAAGTTTTTCACGGAAGACGTCAACTTCGACGGATATCTTGATTTTGCTATCCAGTCCTGGAAGAAGGACGGAGGCACTCCGTACTACTGCTGGTTCTGGAGCACGCTCGAAAACACTTACACGTTCGGCGCCGCTCTTGAAAACCCCGTTTTCGACCGCGCCAACTCTAAGATCTACTGCGACGTCACCGAGGGAAACGACGAGTATATAAACGTGTACTCCGTCCTCAACGGATCGGTCATGCTCGAAACGTCTCAGTCAGTCACCGCAACTCCGTCTTTTGAAACCGACCTCTCGGCGTTCGAGCAGTATATGAATCCCGCTGACAGAGACGGATTCCTGATCCTTGCAAACAAGGAAACGGAGCTCGGTGAAGACTACATCCCCGAAAACCTCGTCGATATCGCAAATACGAGACAGGACGGCAGAGCGACGGCTCAGATGGTGGAGACTGCCGCGAAGGCCCTCGAAGCGCTCTACATCGATATGTACGCCGCGGGTTATACGGACGTCTCCGTTACGAGCGCGTACCGTTCGTACGCCGATCAGAAATATATCTTCGACGGATTTCTGAATCAGAATCTCGCAGACGGATACGACTACGACACGGCTCTCGCCATGGTCCTCTCGGATACCGCGGCTCCCGGAACGAGCGAGCATCAGACGGGTCTGTGCTGCGATATGCACAGTTCTCCGAGCGCCGACGCCGCAAGAACGCAGTTCCCGACGACTCCCGCTTTCAAATGGCTCACGGACAACGCGTGGAAGTACGGCTTCATCCTCAGATATCCCGAGGACAAGGTCGATATCACGGGCTATTCCTACGAATCGTGGCACTACAGATTCGTCGGCAGATACCACGCCGCGAAGATCCACGTCATGGGCCTCTGCCTCGAAGAGTATCTTCAGCAGATCAATAAGTGATTTG
Organism: uncultured Ruminococcus sp.; assembly: GCA_902797495.1. GTDB lineage: Bacteria > Bacillota > Clostridia > Oscillospirales > CAG-272 > RUG14199. The sequence continues at coordinate 1,147 of CADBTH010000004.1, read as the reverse complement.
ATTAGTTGATTATAGAACAATCCCCGGGTTTTGATCAATTCAAAACCCGGGGATAAATATTTAAGGGGTCCTCAAGGCGAAAACCTTGAGCCTTGGGGTTCCCGTTTGCAGGCATCCGGTCAGTGTGCTGTCTCTCTTATAGTTGACCGCCGGAATGATGTATTTTACTGATCGCGGTCGTTTTCGACCCAATCGCGGACAAAGCGTTCAAACATCCAGTCCGGCGCGTCGAATACCATCTCATATAACGCTTGCTGTGCTTCCGCTTTTGTCATCTTGCGTATCCGTTTTTCTGCAAGGTCATATATTTTCTCTTGATATTCTTCCGCTTCCTGCTGCTGACATTCTACTTCGGCAATATAGATTTCGGCTTCTTCGGGATATGCCGCAAAAAACAACGCCACCATGTGTTTACATACTAAGTATTTCCCCGATGCAAAAGCGCAATTGCATTTTGATCTTTTCGGATGCTCAATATCTATCGTAACGTCGTACGGCTCAGGTCCCGAGCCGGAAACGAAACCTCTGAAATGACTTTTATCCGTTTGAACGAACGCTTTGACTTTTCCTTGTTTAAAGTATTCATATCCGCGCCATGCTGACTTCCAGCTTGCAGTGCTTATCAAGTCCATCTTCCTTACCTCATTCTGTTTCGTAACACATCTCGATCATACCGTCTTCGACAACTCCGGTTTCAACAAATCCAAAAGAAGAATACAAGTGTTTCGCTACTTCGTTGTCGGGTACGACACCAGTATATACCCTGTTCGCTTTGAAGTTATCTTTCAAATACTCGATCCCTAGCTTCAAAGCAGCTCGTCCATAACCTTTGTTTTGATATTTCTCGTCGATAAGCAGCTTCCAAAGCGTATAATACTGCTTTTTTTCATAATACCCGAACATGATAAATCCGACCGGTGTATCGTTTTCATAAACAGCAAACGGAAAGGCGGTATCTTTGTAAACGGCGGCCTGCGCTAATGATTCGGCAACGGTTGAAACAAAGCCTTCCTGCTGTTTTCCGACTTTGAGGGCTATTATTTCGCCTATGTTTTCCTTATTTATTGGTTTTAAGTTAATCATTCCTTGCTATTTATACGAGTTTTAATCTCTTTCGCAACAAGTCCATCAAGTTGGCGACTAAGTG
>CADBTH010000003.1 GCA_902797495.1 uncultured Ruminococcus sp. | reverse complement strand
CGGTCAGAAGGGCATCAATCAGGAGAAATACTCGAAGTCCATCGTCGCGCGCTCGAAGATCATAAAGCCGATCCGCGACAAGATGGAAAACAAGTATAAATGGTGTATCGCAGCAGTTCCCGGCGAAGCGTGGGCTAAAAAAGTCTTTCCCGGAATGAAGAAAAATGCCGCTATGGAAAAGCTTTGGGAAAAGATCCTCTTCACGTCCCGCGTCGACGACGACCCCGTTGCAGCATGGGAAAAACACAACGCCGATCTCACCGCAAGATGCGACCACCTCAATTCGCTCGGTCTCGTATCTCTTGAATACAAGTCTTCAAACGGCACCGATCTCAAGGTCGGGCTGATAGAAAACGCAAAGTTCCTCGGAGGCGGTGAATACACGCTGTCCGGAGAATACTTCAACCCCAACATCCCGACGGAAGAAGTCTTCACGTCGCCGAAAGCGGGAGAGGCGGAAGGGATCGTTTACTCGTCGAAGCCCCTCTCGTACAGAGGCGAGCTGATCGAAAACTTCTCCGTCAGATTCGAGGGCGGCCGCGCGGTCGAAGTCAAGGCTGAACGCGGAGAAGAGCTTCTCAAAAAGATGATCTCGATGGACGAGGGTGCGGCAAAGCTCGGCGAGTGCGCGCTCGTTCCCCAGAAGTCTCCCATCGCCGAATCAGGAGTCCTCTTCTACAATACTCTGTTCGACGAGAACGCCGCGTGCCACCTCGCTCTCGGCATGGGATTCTCCAACTGCATCGAAGACTACGACAAATACACGCTCAAGGAGTGCCAGGAGATGGGCATCAACGACTCGATGATCCACGTCGATTTCATGATCGGCACTGACGACCTCGAGATCACCGGCGTCGACAAAAAGGGCCGCCGCCATCCCATCTTCAGAAACGGCAACTGGGCGTTCTGATGAGCTTCAGGTACTACGAGAGCTGTCTCTCGTCCGCGGAGCGCGACGTTTACCGCGCTTACGCAAAGGGGCTTTACTCCTTTGAAAAGCAGTTCTCAGCTCCCCGCCTACCGACTGACCGTCTCGGCGAGATCTTTTCCATGGTCAAGCTCGACTGTCCTCTGATCTTCGGGGTGGAAAAGCTCTCGTTCAAATATTACGAGGGCTCGTCAAAGGTCACCGTGATACCCGTTTACAACATGAAGAAGGCGGAGCGCGAGACCGCCCTCGAAACGGTGAAGAAGAGAGTCGGAAAGATCCTCGCTCCCGCCGCGTCGCTCAGCCTCTACGAAAAGGAACTGTTCATACACGACTATATCGTGAAAAACGTCCGATACGACAGGCTGACGAAGTCCTACTCGCACGAAGTGACGGGGCCTCTTTGCCACGGGATAGGCGTTTGCGAAGGGATGGCGAAGACCTTCAAGCTGCTCTGCGACGAGGTCGGCATCGATTCGCTCGTCGTCACCGGGATCGGTGTTCCTCCGGACGAGGCGACGGGCAAAAAATCGGAGCGGCACGCGTGGAACGTCGTCTTCAGCGGGAACGTCCCGTACGGCGTCGACGTCACGTTCGACAACACGCTGTCGGGGGACGGGATCAGATACGATTATCTGAACGTTCCGGATTCGATCATGTCGCGCGACCACGGAAGCGCCGACTTCCCCGTTCCGGGGTGTCCTGTCGGCGGAAAGGACTACTATTCGCTCCAAAAGCTCTCTTTTGAAGATATCGCTGGCGCCGCGCCCGCTCTGAAGCGCGCGGCAAGGTCTCCGCACCGCGTCAGCTTCAGGCTGATAAAGCCCGCGGAGCCGGAAGAGATCAGGGATTTCGTTACGGAAACGATCAGATCGGATCGCTCGCTTTCCCGCTTCTCTTCGTTTTCATTCAGCTCGAACGCAATGAGCGGAGTCGTCACGGTAACGCTCAAGAAGCGAGACTTATGAGGTCGTAAATGTTAAGTGCAAAATGCATATCGTGTCTGGTAAACAGACAGTACAAGCTTCTCCTGCCTTTTGAGGACGAGGTCAAAAAGGCGGAGTATATGAAGGAAGTCCTAAATATCCTGCACGACATGAAGGATGGGGAGACATCCCCCGTCGCCGTCGAGCGGATGGACAACCGCTTTACGGAATACTTCGGCGTAAACCGGAGTTTCGAAGACGTTAAGGCGCGCTACAACGAGCTTCTTCTCTCAAAAGAGGACGAGATCGCGTCGAGCGTCGACTCGTCGCCCGACAGGATAGCCGCGGCACTCAAGCTCGCCAGGATCGGCAACTACATAGACTTCGGCGCGCTCGCCTCGGTGGAGGAGGAGAAACTGTCCGAGCTGATCCGCAAAGCCCCGGAGGACGCCGTCGACGAAGACGCTTACAGAGCTTTCAGGAGCGACCTCTCGAGGGCAGAACGGCTCGTCTACATACCGGACAACTGCGGAGAGATCGTCTTCGACAAGATATTTATAAGAGTTCTTCGGGAGGAGTATCCCTCTCTCGACGTGACCGCGCTCGTTCGCGGCCGCCCCGTCCTGAACGACGTCACGGAAAAGGACGCCGCCGCAGTCGGCATCGACGCGCTCTGCCGCGTCGTCGGCAACGGAAGCGGCATCGCCGGAACGTATCTTCCCTCGGTCTCGGAGGAAGCGCGCGCTCTTCTTGAAGGCGCCGACGTCATCATAGCGAAAGGTCAGGGCAACTTTGAGACGATGCTCGGCTGCGGGCTGAACGTCTACTACGTATTCCTGTGCAAATGCGAGTGGTTCGAGCGCCGCTTCGGGATGAAGCATCTCGAAGGTATCTTTGTCAACGAAAAGGACCGCCGCTTCGGCGCATCGGGCTCTTTTCTTTAAAACGGCGCAAACGGGATACAATAAGGAAAAAACGGAGTTTACAATGCAGGTAGCTTTTTTTGACGCGAAAGCGTACGATATACCGTCGTTTGAAAAATACGGCGGAGAAAACGGTATAGAATTCAAATTTTACGAGACGAAGCTAAACGCCGACACCGCCGAACTCGCCAGAGGATGCGACGCGGTCTGCGTGTTCGTCAACGACGACGTCGGCGCGGAAGTGATAGATAAACTGTACGGCGAGGGAGTAAAACTCGTCGCGCTCAGATGTGCGGGATACAACAACGTCGACGTGCGCAGCGCGTACGGAAAGATACACGTCGTACACGTTCCGGCATACTCTCCCTATTCCGTCGCGGAGCACGCCGCGGCGCTCCTTCTCACGTCGCTGAGGCGCATCCACAAGGCGTACGTACGCACGAGAGATTATAACTTTTCGCTGAACGGACTGACCGGCTTCGATCTTCACGGGAAGACGGTCGGCGTCATCGGAACGGGCAAGATCGGCAGGGTGTTTATAGATATCTGCCGCGGGTTCGGAATGAACGTGCTGGCGTACGATAAGTTCCCTAATCCGGAAGTCCCCGCGAAGTACGTCTCCCTCGACGAACTGTTTGAAAAGAGCGACGTTATATCTCTTCACTGTCCGCTGACCTCGGAGACGAAGCACATGATCGACGCGAGCGCGATAGATATGATGAAGAAAGGCGTATTCATAGTCAACACGTCCCGCGGCGCGCTGATAGACGCGGAGGCGCTCCTCGAAGGGATTAAAGCGAGAAAGATCGGCGCCGCCTGCCTCGACGTTTACGAAGAGGAGGGCGACGTGTTCTTCGAGGATCTGTCCGGACACATAATGGACGACGAGACCCTCTCCCGCCTCATCTCCATGCCGAACGTGATTGTCACGTCCCACCAGGCTTTCCTCACCGAGGAGGCTCTGAACAATATCGCCGAGACGACCGTGAACAATATCCTCTCATACTTCAATAACGACGGCGTATGCGACAACGAGCTCTGCTACAGATGCGGCGAAATTGAAAACTGCCGCAAGGGCGAGAGAAAGAGATGCTTTTAAATATTGACTGAATGACGACGCGGCGGTACGAGTCACATATACGGGCTTTCACCGCCGTATTTTTTGCGGAGATTTGAATAAATGAAAGAACTTGAAAGCGAAAGGCTTAAACTCAGATATCTGAGAGAAGACGATCACGTCTCTCTATACGACGCATGGAGCGACGACGAGGTGACAAAGTACGTCTCCTTCGACACGTACACGAGTATCGATGCGGCGAAGGAGCGCGTCGGAATATGGCTTGAAGAATATAAGGATGAGAAGTGTTACAGATGGATCATCGAGCGCAAGGAGGACGGCGACGTTTTCGGCATGATCGACGTGGTGGACTACGAAGACGACGGCACGCCCGAGATCGGTTATCTCTCGCGGCGCAAATATTGGGGGAACGGCTATATGACCGAGGCTCTCGGCGCTGTGACGGAGTATCTGTTTTCCGAAGGCTTTCCTTCGATCGTCGTCGAAGCTTTCGTTCAGAACGCCGGCAGCAACCGCGTGATACAGAAGAACGGATATGCTCTCGTCGGAGGCCGCGAGATGGAGGTCACAAAGCGCGGCGTCAAAAAGGTATTTCCAGTCAACACGTACAGAAAAGACAAATAATGAAGACCCGTTGACATTTGCCCGAAATCAGATATAATAAAAGCAACGATACCTCTTCCGGAGAATTGATATATGTACTATCTTATCAGGGAAAAACTCGAAGAATGCGAAAAGAGCGCAGTCGCGGCAGGCGGCGCGCAGTACGTCGCGGTGCTGACTCCCGAGGAGTGGAGAGCAGAAAAGGACGACTTCGACATGGGCATCGATATCGAGCCCGACTCGGGAGACCTTTTCACGACAAAGGCTCAGGTCAACTACGACTCGCTGACCGGAAGCTTTTCCATTCCCGACAGAGAAGACACGTCGGTCGAGGCGGCGTTTTCCTTCGCGCTCGACGAAAAGGGGATCGTCTTCATCGATCCGGGCAATACCGCGTCGGAAATCATCTCGAACATAACGAAAACGAAAAAATGGCGTCTGCCGAGCCTCGAGCGATTCATCTACGACTTTATCGAGCAGATAGTCAGCCGCGACCGCGAGGTGCTTGAAAAGTACGACCGCGAGCTCGACGAGATGGAGTCTCTCGCGGCGAAGGACCCGGAAAAAGTGACGCTCGAGCGCCTTTACGACGTGAAGAACGGGATCAGGGATCTGCGCATCCACTACGAACAGCTCCTCGACCTGAGCCAGGAGCTCGAAGAGAACGAAAACAACTTTTTCAAGCACGACAATCTCAGATACTTCCGCCTCTCCTCGAGCCGCATCGAAAGGCTCCGCGACAGCGCCGCCTCGGTCGGAGACCACGCCTCTCAGATCCGCGACATCTATATGTCGTCGCTCGACGTGAAGCAGAACCGCATTATGACGATACTGACCGTCGTGACGTCGATATTCCTTCCGCTGACTCTGATCGCCGGATGGTACGGCATGAACTTCAAATATATGCCCGAGCTCGCGTGGAGATGGGGTTACCCCGTCGTCATCGCCGTCAGCGTTCTGATCGTCGTGGTGAGCATCTGGTTTTTCAAAAAGAAAAAGTGGTTATAGCAAAATGACCCCGCCGCGAGGCGGGGTTTCAGTCTGCAGACAAAGTCTGCAGACTGAGCAGAGGAAGAGAAACGCAGGTAGATTCGACGATCACAACGCGTGAGGCGTATATTAATACGTCGAGCGTTGGGATCGTCGAAAGGCAATGATGGCGGGCATTTTGCCCGCCACCTGTGCTTATGATGTATTTTATTTCTGTTTGTTTTCAACGTTTGGTTCTTATCATCATTGCCGCTGTACCAAGTTTGTCTTCGCTCTGAAACCCCGCCGTTAAGGCGGGGTTTTTCGTTATTCGGCTTTCTTTTTGCGTCCGCGCACGAGCGAGATAAAGGTGATGATCGCGACGAACGTATTGGAGACGACTCCGACGTAATTCCGTATCACCAGACTGAACGCGGAATACATCAGAAGATTTATGATAAAGACCGTTTTAAGTCCCTTCTCGTTGTCCTTGAAGCGGAATATCGCGACGGAATAGATAAAGTTCGCGACGATAGGAAGCCATCCGAGAAGTCCGCGGTTGTTGAAAACGGCTCCGAGTATCACGCCGAGCGCGATAAGGCTCCACTCGACCGCCTTGTTTTTTATATTTTTAATCCCCGCGATATTGCGGATAACGGCGACCGCGTTCTGCGCCGTGCTGCTGTAGCCCTTCAGTATTATCGATCCCGCGGCGTAAAAGAGCTGGCTCACGATCTGAATACCGAGGATATGCTCGCGCCGGCGTCTCGTGCCGCTGACAGAATCCGTGACCATCGCGGCGAGACTGCAGACGTTGCCGACTATTACTTCATTCACTCCCGTTACCTCAAGCTCCTATCTTCGTGTATTTTGCGGCGGAAGGATCGTAACAAAACGCGGCGGACGCGTATTGCGCGCCCGCCGCGGTCCCGTATTTTATCAGTAAGAGATCTCGTCCATGATCTTGTAGAGGTCTCTGAAGCCCTGGAGCTTCTCCTCGCAGATCTCTTTCATCTTTGTGATCTCCTCTTCGCTGTACTTATCGAGGTCGCCGTCCTTCAGTTTCTTCTTGTACATTCTGTCGGTGATGAGCGCGAAGTTGATGTCGGCGGTGAGGATCTTTCCGCCCTTTTCGCAGATGACGAGGTCGCTCTTTCCGGCGAGAAGTTCTTCGACTGCGCGGGTCGCCATTTTTGCAGCGGTAACTCTGTCGCGGAGCGTGGGAGAGCCGCCGCGTACGACGTGAGCGAGGCGTGCGAATTTAGTCTCGATACCCGTCGCCTCTTCGATCCTCTTTGCGAAAGCTTCGGAATAGTAGGGGTTGCCCTCGACTACTACTACGATGAATTCGCGCTTGCCCTCTGCGCGCAGCTTCTTCAT
>CADBTH010000002.1 GCA_902797495.1 uncultured Ruminococcus sp. | reverse complement strand
GCCGTGCGCCTCGCGCCGTCGGCGGTCAACCGCCAGCCGTGGCGGGCGGTGTACGACGGGAACGCGGTACATTTCTACAAGACGAGGACCGCCGGAGCGTTCGATCTTCACAAGATCGACCTCGGCATCGCGCTTTGTCACTTCGATCTCGTTCTCGAAGAAAATAATATCCCGCACTCGTTTGAACTCGCCGATCCGAAGATCGGCCTGCCCGGCGCGGAATATATCGCAACTTACGTTTTATAAGAAATACGGAGCCGGAAATCCCGGCTCCGTATTGCTGTTAAAGCGCATCTTTGATCGCGGCGAGAAGATCGCCGTACTCCTCGAACGCAGGAAGCTCGGGGTGATCCTTTTTGATCTGCTCCGTGCTTCTGAAGAGGAAGCCCGCTTTGCTCGCCTTGATCATATCGAGGTCGTTGAAGCTGTCGCCCACGGCGATCGTATCGTACCCTATCGACTGGAACGCCTGAACCGTGACGAGCTTCGTCTTTTTCGCGCGGAGGCGGAATCCCGTGACTTCGCCGTCAGGCGCGACCGTGAGCGAGTTGCAGAAGATCGTCGGCATGCCGAGCTTCTTCATGAGAGGCCCTGCGAATTCCTCGAACGTGTCGCTGAGGATGACCGTCTGAGTAATCGAGCGGAGCTCGTCGAGGAACTCCTTCGCTCCCGGCATCGGGTCGATCTTCGCTATCGTTTCTTTTATCTCGTTGATGCCGAGTCCGTGCTCCTTGAGCGTGGCGAGGCGCCATCTCATCAGCTTGTCGTAATCGGGCTCGTCGCGGGTCGTTCTTCTCAGCTCGGGAATACCGCTCGCTTCGGAAAAAGCTATCCATATTTCGGGGACGAGAACGCCCTCGAGATCCAAACATACTATATTCATAATAATATCCTTTCCGGCACGTTATACTAAATGATAACCCATATCGTCTCTTTTGTCAAGCGGTCAGTACTCTATCCAGTTTTCGTAGTTTACGGGCAGGCCCGCCGCGAGAATATGAGAGCAGTCGGAGAGCGCAAGGCACATCGGGATGATGAACCCTTCCTTGTCGTTCGGAAAGCGCAGAACGCTGACTGACGAATGATTTATCAGAAACGTTCCCCAGAAGACGGGAGGAGAGATCGAAAGCAGGTGGGCGAGCCAGGTCGTTCCCGCGCCGTAGTGGCAGAATACCGCGACCTTTTCGTCGTTCGGTCTTGTTATCCTGTAGACCGAGCCGTCCCTCTCGTAGCCGAGACTCGCGAGAAATTCGTCGGAGCCTTTGCAAATGCGCTCGAATCCCTCTTTGGCGTGACATTCGGTAAACGGGTACGTCTCGTACCAGCGATCGCCGAGTTCTTTCGCCTTGTCGAGGTATTCGGTGTTGCGGCAGGAGCCGAAGCTCCATTCCCTGCCGCCGTCGGGTCTCGGAACGGAAAAATCCCTGAAAGCGGTGTTTTCGCTCGTCCATTCGAGCACCTCGGGAGTTATCCCGAGAGCGCGGCAGGTAGGCTCCGCGGTCTCCTTCGCTCTTCCGAGGGGAGAGGTGTATATTCTGTCGAGCCCGTGTACGGTGAATCTCTTGACGAGCGCTTCCGCCTGAAGTTTTCCGAGGGGCGTCAGCGAATCGAGATCGTAATCCGGGTCCCCGTGTCTTACTACGTATAGGATCATATCAAAACCTCAACTTGTTTTTTGTAAGATCAATTATACAACATTTTCGCGTTCATATCAACACTTCAATTTGATCGAATTGATATTTTTACTGTTGAAAATTATAAATAAATGTGATAAAATCATTTTGCAGTATTATAACTATTATTCTCAGGAGGGTTCAAATGGACAACAGACCTACCGGAAGAAAAAAGAATATCACGGGTCAGGGCAAGGAAGTCCGCAAGCAGGGCTCCGGTCTCGGCACGGGCCCCGTCGGTAAGCAGGACGCTTACGCCGCGAGAAGGAAACAGGCGCAGAACAGCACGACATACGGCGCCGCAAGTCCGTCCGGATACGGACAGAGCGGATATGGGACGACGCGCGCGGGAGGCGGAAAAGGCATTCTCGCGATAATCGTCGTCGTGGTCGTTCTTCTCATCGGAGGAGGCGGATCGGGTATCTTCTCCTCTCTGTTCGGAGGAGGCGGCACCGCGGGATATACGACGGACAACGGCTGGGGCATCGCGTCCGACGCCGTCTCGAGTTCAGGATGGTCAAACGATTCCAACAGCGGCAAACTCGACAAGACCGTAGCCGCCGGTTCGAGAGCTAAACGCACGAGCATCGTCGGAAACGGTAACGACGTCGTGACCATTATGGTATATATGTGCGGCACGGACCTCGAATCGAGAGCGGGCATGGCTTCCGCGGACCTTCAGGAGATGACAGGCGCAAAGCTCTCCGACAAGATCAATCTCATAGTCTACACGGGCGGATGCTCCGCGTGGAAAAACGATATAATATCGAGCAGCGTAAACCAGATATACGAAGTAAAATCGGGCGGAGTTCGTTGTCTTGTCAAGGACGACGGTCGCGACGCGCTGACAAAGCCCGCGACGCTCACAAGGTTCATAAAGTACGCGTCGAGCAATTATCCTGCTAACCGCAATATGCTCATCCTCTGGGATCACGGCGCAGGCTCTATCTCCGGATACGGATACGACGAGAAGAACGCGTCGGCAGGCTCCATGGGTCTGTCCGGCATCAGCAAGGCTCTCTCCGACGCGGGCGTGACGTTCGACTTCGTGGGCTTTGACGCGTGCCTCATGGCGACGTACGAAAACGCGCTGATGCTCGAAAAGTACTCCGACTACCTGATAGCTTCCGAGGAAACGGAGCCCGGTATCGGCTGGTACTACACGAACTGGCTCACTCACCTTTCAAACAACACTTCCCTTCCGACCATCGAAATAGGCAAAGAGATAGCGGACGATTTCGTATCTACCTGCAACTCCAAGTGCCCCGGTCAGAAGGCGACGCTCTCAGTCGTCGACCTCGCGGAGCTCGTCAACACGACTCCCGACACCTTCAAGGCGTTCGCAAAAGAAACGGCGTCTCTGTGCAAGAGCGACGACTATCAGAAGGTCTCCAAGGCGAGAGCGGGTGCCCGCAGCTTCGCCGTATCCTCTAAAAAGGACATGGTAGACCTCGCACACCTCGGATACAACATCGGAACGAGCGACGCCGAAGCGATGGCTGATACGATCGTCGGCGCAGTCAAATACAACAGGACGTCTTCGAATATGCCGAACTCCTACGGTCTGTCGATCTACTTCCCGTATCAGCAGATATCCGGAGTCGCCAACGCGGTCAAAACTTACGAGGCGCTAGGACTTGACGACGACTACACGAAGGCGATCCGCAGCTTTGCGAGCCTCGAGGTCGCGGGTCAGGCGGTATCGGAAGAGTCGAGTTCCCCGCTCGGTTCCATCTTCGGTTCGTTCGCAGGTCAGAGTCCCATATCCACCGAGGGAGTTTCCGATATCTTCGGCTCTCTTCTCTCCGGCGCGTTTTCCGGCGGAGAAGGTCTGTCCGGCATTACGTCCTTCTTCGGCAAGGACATTGACAAGGACGCCGCGATAGAGTATATCGCAGACCATCAGTTCGATTCCTCTCTTCTCAAATGGACAAAGAAGGAAGGCGTCGGCAACGTCATCACGATCTCCGATGAGCAGTGGAGCATGGTCAACGACCTTCAGCTCAACGTATTCTACGACGACGGCGAGGGCTACATCGACCTCGGCCTCGACAACGTATACGACTTCACGGATGACGGAGACCTGAAGGGCGAATACGACGGGACGTGGCTTGCGATCGACAACATTCCCGTTCCATACTACCATGAAACGACCGTCAACGAGAACGGCGAAACCATGATCTCAGGACGGGTCCCGATACTTCTCAACGACGAGCGCGCAGAGCTGATCATCGTATTCGACAACAAGGGCGAAGCTTCCATCGCGGGCGTGAGAAGAGTTTACGTCAACGGCGAGACGGAGACCGTCGCGAAATCCGAGGCGGAGCTCAACACGGGCGACACGATCAAGTTCGTGTGCGACTACTACACGTACGACCAGCAGTACGTCGACAGCTACGTGCTCGCGGACTACATCACCTATACGGGCAACCACACCGTATCCGACGTATATCTCCCGCATCCGGAAAACGCCGTGGCGACGTACGTCTTCACCGATATGTACAATCAGGAACACTGGACTGAAAAGATCCCCGGATGACGGAATATAAATGAAAATCCCGCGCTGCCGCGCGGGATTTTTCAGTCTGCAGACAAAGTCTGCAGACTGACCAGAGGAAGAGAAACGCCG
>CADBTH010000001.1 GCA_902797495.1 uncultured Ruminococcus sp. | reverse complement strand
TAACAAATGAGGCGTTTTTGAATGATGTTTGCCCTGTCGGGCAAATGATGTTGCCTTCGGCAATGATGTCGCTTCGCTGATGATGTATGCCTGCGGCACATTAGGGGCAAACATCGCATCATTGCGGCATGAAATGACGCAGCATCATTTCGGCACCTCGGGGTCCCCGGCGAATCGAGCTCGTCTCGGTTCGTGGGGTGAGGGGAGATACATCATCTGCCGCCGGAGGCGGCGGCATCATTAGCATTTTATCATTTTGGACTTATATTTTCACCGGCGGCTGACGCTCCTTCGCTCAGAGCGATATCTTCGGTATCTCGGTCATCCTTATATTCGTGCAGCCGTAGGGCTTTAGAGTTATCTCGCAGGGTTCTCCCGCCGGCTCTCTCGAACGCGGGACGGCGGCGCAAAGGTCGTTGTATCCCTCTTCCGTACCCCAGTCGATCTCGACAGCTTTCGTTTTGATCGTTACAGGCGGCTTCTCGCTTGAAAACGGATAATCGGATATTCCGTTGTACGTCGCTTCAAAGGTGTCCGACGCGTATGCGTAGTTCCATTTCGACCCGGGATATATCTCATAGTCGCAGAACGGGTACTTCCTCTCAACGCCGTCGCGGACGTACTCGTGTCTCTTCCACTCTTCGCCGATGCACACGGAGTAAATAAGAGGTCCTCTTTTTACGGCTTTCAGGCCGTTCGGGCGATCTATAAGCTCCGTTTCAAACTCGTATACAACGCCGATCGATGCGGCGCCGCTCCACACGCGTTTTATCCGGACGACGGAGCCTGGCGCGTATTCGACGCCGTCCACCCTTGCAGACCTGACGCAGGACGGTATCCTTATTGCAAGCTCGAAATCGACGGGGCTCCCGACGGTCACGTAGTAGTTCGCTTTGTCTCCGAACGGATAGTCCGTCTCAAGCCTCACGGTGACCGGGATCCCGCCTATCTCAGTAATCAGCTTCGCGGGAGCGATCGAAGATGAGAGTATCCCTCCGTCATAAGACATAAACGTTGTCAGCGCGAATTTCGGCCATCCCTGACCGAAGTTTGCCGTGCAGCATCCGTAGTTCGGCTCAAGGCCGAAAAGGTGAGCGTCCGGGCCGTTTGTGCCGAAGATCGGTCTGCCGCGGAAACGAACGCAGGCGATCTGGTTGACCAGCTGGTCGTACTGATGAGTCCTCATATCGGGAGACGTCGCCGCGGGGAGAGCGTTGTACGCAAGCATCTCGGCGCGGTCGAGCCAGACCGGGTTGCCGGTGACGCAGAATATCTGCTCGTAAGAGTACATAGCCTCGACTATGCCGCAGAGTTCGCTGCCCTGTATCGGGCTGCTGCCGGAGAGGTTTTCGTCGCCCGTGAAGTGGCCGTAAACGGTTCCGTGATATGTGAAGAGCTTGTCAAGCATGGACTCGGTGAACTCTTCCGCCCTTACAACGGCGTCTTTATCTTCATACGTTCTTGAGGCGAGAACCTGCGACTTCAGAGCCATTGCAAGGTTTACGTTGTGCGTCTGATAATTCCATTCGCGGCGGGGCGCCTGATCCTTCCACTCTCTGAACAGGACCTCATAGTTCGTCCCCTGCACGTTCAGCATGTTTGCAAGGTACATGAGCCACTCCTCGCCCGTCCTCTCATAAAGCCAGTATATCGGGATGAGGCACTCGAACCATCTCGCGCCCGCCCAGTTGAATATGGTGTTGCTTCTTATATGCAGCATAAGACTGTGAAGCGCACCTTTAAGAACGCCCTCGATGCGATCGTCACCCGAGCATTCCTCGTAAAGTGCGAGCACCTTGCATATGAGGAACGCCGGCCAGACGTCGTATCTGTGCCGTTCGCCGTCCTCACAGGGGCAGATCCATCCGTCCGGCTTCTGACGTGCGATTATCGCGTCGATATATTTCTTGGCGCGGGCTATCATATCTTCGTTTCTCAGCAGATATGCGAGCGGAATAAATCCGTCAAGCCAGTACGGCACTCTCTCCCAGCCGTCCCTGTCCCCGCCGATCCAGCGGCTGTCTTTTATATCCGGCCAGATCTTGTCGAGGTTTCCCGAAAGGCCCTCCGCCTGTATTTCAAGCTGTCTTTTCAGCCAGCCCTCTGGTTCGATCTCTTTCGACGTGAATTGTACGTATCTGTTCTTTCTTAACACAATTCAGCCTCCTGCAGCGACTTCTAATGTAATAATACATAATCGGCTCTCAAAAGTCAATATATGCGGAATATAAAAGTGCGGCGGAGGTATCACAACCTCCGCCGCAAGAGAAAGAAAAGGATATGTCAGTTCGCTTGATTCGTGTTTCTGAAACGCGCGAGGAAATTCTTCGTCTCCTCCTTCTGAGGATCGCCGAAGATCTGCTGCGGCGCGCCTTCCTCGCAGATAACGCCGTCGTTCATGTATACGACCTTCGTGCTGACGTCCTTTGCGAACGCCATCTCGTGAGTCACGACGAGCATGGTCATCCCGTCGTCCGCGAGAGCTTTCATGACGGAGAGGACCTCTCCCACCATCTCGGGGTCGAGAGCCGACGTCGGCTCGTCGAAGAGAAGTATCTCTGGCTCCATTGCAAGCGCGCGCGCTATCGCGACCCTCTGCTTCTGACCGCCCGAGAGCTGACGCGGTTTCGCATTAATGTACGGCGCCATCCCGACCTTTTCGAGGTACTTCATGGCGTTCTCTGCAGCTTCGCGTTTGCTCTTCTTCAGCACGGTCGTCTGACCGGTCACGCAGTTTTTCAGCACGTTCATATTGTTGAAGAGGTTGAAGGACTGAAACACCATCCCGACCTTGGCGCGGTAGCCGGGCGCCTTGACTTTTCTGTCGAGTATATTCTCCCCGTGGAAGAGTATCTCGCCGGAGGTCGGCGTCTCGAGCAGATTGATACAGCGGAGCAGAGTGCTTTTACCCGAGCCTGACGCTCCGATTATGCTTATTACGTCTCCGCGGCTGACCGAAAAGTCGATATCCTTGAGGACTTCGTTCGCGCCGAAGCTTTTGGAAAGGTGGTTTACGCTGAGAATAAGATCGGCCATCATCGCGCCCTCCTTCCGCGGCCCCGCGGGAAGTTGTTCATCCCGCTCGTGAGAGCGAGAGAATCGGTAGTCGCGAGGTTGAAGTTTTCAGGTCCGTCCATGAGGTGCTCCCAGAGCCTGAGAAGGAGGGAGCAAGCCACCGTCATGATGAGGTAGATCGCCATCGTGACGAGAGCGGACGGGAAGTAGAGGTACGTCGCGCCGACGTACGCCTTGTGCGCCGCGAAAAGCTCGGCGTAGCCGATGATGAACATTACGGACGTGTCCTTGATGTTGATTATCAGGTTGTTGCCGATCTGCGGGATTATGTTTCTGAGAGTCTGGGGAAGGATGACCTTCACCATCTCTTGAAAGTGATTCATACCTATCGCCATCGCGCCCTCGGTCTGTCCTTTGTCGATCGAAAGGATACCGCCGCGGACGGTCTCCGCCATATACGCGCCGGTGTTGATCGAGACGACGACGTACGCCGCCGTGATGACGTCGAAGCGAAGGGAATTGTTCGTAAGATACGGAAGTCCGAAATAGATGAAGACCGCCTGGAGTATCATCGGCGTTCCCCTGAAGACCTCGACGTATATCCTCACGATTATCTTGATTATCCGTATAATTATCTTCTTCAGAATAAAATCGTTCTTCGAGTACGTGAGGGTCTGAAGGATACCGCAGGCGAGGCCGATCAGGCATCCGACGGCGGTCGCGACGACGGCGAGCAGGATCGTGTCCCTCGCGCCCTTCAGATACTGAGGGCCCGCGTCGCGCAGCAGTTTTAAAATGTCGTCGCCGAGCTTGGACATGACTCCGCCCGACTCAGCAGCAATTAATAGATCCATAAGTTACCTTTAAGAGTTTATATCAGTCGTTGGAAACGGGCTGAATTTTGATAGCGTCTTCCATGATAGCGTTGAAGTCGTCCTTCGTCATACCTTCGAGAGCGGAGTTGATCGCGTCGAAGAGCTCCGTGTTGCCCTTCTGAACGGAGATACCGATGTTGATGTCGCCCTCGGAGACCTCGAAGTCGCCGTCAGTTCCCGCAAAGTCGAGGATCTGCATATCGGGGTAAGCGATGACCGCCGCCTGAGCGGTCGGCATATCTGTGCATACGAAGTCGACCTCTCCCGTCTCGAGCGCCATCAGCATAGCCGGCGCGCTCTCTTTTGCGTTCAGTATCTCGGCGTTCTTGATCTGAGGCAGGCAGGTGTCGTACCAGATCGTTCCGAGCTGAGACGTGCATTTACCGCCCGCGAGGTCGTCGATGGTCTTCGCGGATGCGAACTTGCTGTCGTTCTTGACGAGGCAGACGATCGTCGCGTAGAGATACGGGCCGGCGAAATCGACCTGCTCCATTCTTTCTTCCGTCATGGACTGACCCGCGATTACGCAGTCCACCTGACCCGTCTGAACTGCGGGGATGAGAGCGTCCCAGTCGAGCGCGTATACTTCGAGATTCCAGTCGTTCGCCTCGCATATCTTCTTTGCGATCATAACGTCGTAGCCGTTGGCATAGTCGTCTCTGCCGGAGATCTTGACGGAGTCGTTCGAGTCGTCCGCCTGCGCCCAGTTGTAGGGTGCGTAAGCGCATTCCATTGCGACTTTAAGAGTCTTCTTTTCCGCGGCGTTTTCCGAACCGCAGGAAGCGAGCATAAGTACGGAGAGCATCATGGCGAGCGCCATCATTACGGATAAGAACTTTTTCATTTTTATTACCTCTTTCCGAGAAATTTTACCAAATAAAAGAACCGCTCGTCGAGCGGCACAAATCTTCAATAATAAATATCGAACGATCCGATAGCGCTCCACTGACGTGACAGTCCGGCGGGTGTTTCCCGACGGCCCAGCTTTGCACCTTAAGGCGTCGATGCAAAACTTCGGCGGCAGACCCTTTCGGCCGGGAGCGTTTGCCTGTGTCTCCGGACTACTCATGAATACCGCGCCTCTACCTGCGATTCAATTGCCCATATGATAGCACAACTGTATCTATTTGTCAAGCGAAAATTAATAAATAATCGAAAATCGATGAAATTTTGTAATAATATACCCAAGCGCCGCGGCGGCGCGCTCCGTCCACTGTGAAAAATGACGGCTGATTTTATTCAAAATGATGTTGAAATGCGCGCGAAACTATGATAAAATATATTATTATATTAACGAGGGTATTATGAAAGTAACGAGGATAAACGCCGGGGAATTCGGCTCGAACTGCTGGCTCGTGATAGACGAGACGGCGTACGACGCGGTCGTTATCGATCCGTCGCCGGAGATCGGCGTGATCAAAGAGGCGATAGAACGCCGCGGAGTCAAGATCAGATGCGTTCTTCTGACCCACTCCCACTTCGACCACATGACGTCCTGCGACGCTCTGAGAGATCTGACGTCATCTCCGCTCGCCGTCCACGTGGGCGACGCGGAGGGACTCGTCAATTCCTATCTCAACTGCAGCAGGGTATTTATGGACGCGGATATCGTCTACCGCCCCGCCGAGATACTGCTGAAGGACGGCGACGAGGTCTCCTTCGGCGCGCTCACGCTGAGAGTTATCCACACGCCGGGACACACGAAGGGCTCCTCCTGCTTCCTGATCGGAGATTCGCTCTTTACGGGCGACACGCTCTTCGACGGCTCTGTCGGAAGGTGCGACCTGCCGGGCGGGAATTCGTACGAGCTCGAGCGTTCGCTGGAAAAGATCAAAGCCTTTTCGTCGGATCTGAAGCTCTTCACCGGGCACGGATCGAACACGACCCTCGAAAAACAGAAGGCGTACAACCCTTACCTCAGATAAAAGACCTTTACGAAAGGAACTATAAATATGGACTTCAAAAGACTTGCAGACCTTCTTTTCCCGAACGTCACGACGACTCCCGAGGAGTACGAGGCGTCTCACCCCGCGCGCGTCGTTCCCGAGGGCGCTAAGGTGACGAGGTTCGCTCCGAGCCCGACGGGATTCGTTCACTTCGTCGGACTTTTCCCCGTGACAGTAGGCGAGCGCCTCGCGCATCAGAGCGGCGGCGTTTTCTACCTTCGCATCGAGGACACCGACACGAAGCGCGAGGTCGAAGGCGCGACGGAGTCTCTTATAAAAACTCTCGCTCACTACGGGATCAACTTCGACGAGGGAGCCGTACTCGATGAGAACGGCAACGTCACCGACAAGGGCGACTTCGGTCCCTACCGCCAGACGGAGAGAAAAGACATTTACCACATCTACGCCAAACGGCTCGTTGAGGAAGGGAAGGCTTACCCCGTCTTCACGACGAAGGAAGAGCTTGAAGCCCTGAACGCCGTCGACAAGAAGGCGGAGATAAAGGAGCGCGACTGGCACGCCGACGCCGACGCGCAGAGCGAGCTTCAGGCGAAGTGGAGAAGCTTCACGATGGAGGACGTCGAGCGAAATCTCGCGGAGGGAAACCCCTTCGTCCTTCGTATGCTGGCTTGCGGCGACCCCGAAAAGACGGTGAAGATCACCGACCTTATCAAAGGTCAGCTCGAACTGCCCGAAAACGACAAGGACGAGGTCATCCTCAAGAGCAACGGCATCCCGACGTACCACTTCGCTCACGCCGTCGACGATCACCTCATGGGAACGACCCACGTCATCCGCGGCGAGGAGTGGCTGCCGAGTCTGCCGCGCCACATAATGCTGTTCAACTACCTCGGCTTTAAGCTCCCGAAATATATGCACATAGCTCAGCTCATGCACATAGACGAGAACGGCTCGAAGAAGAAGCTCTC